>JAKJFV010000416.1 GCA_022704725.1 Spirochaetota bacterium | reverse complement strand
AATCCTCTCTGAATTTTCCAAGACTAATTTGCTTTTCTAAATCTTTATTCGTTGCAGCTATTACTCGCACATCTACCTGAATAGTCTCCTCGCCGCCTACCCTCTCGAATTCTTTTTCCTGCAGAACGCGAAGAAGTTTTATTTGAACATTTTGATCTATTTCGCCAATTTCATCCAGAAATATGCTGCCGCCGTGAGCTAATTCAAACCGGCCTCTTTTTCGCGCTACCGCACCGGTAAAGGAACCCTTTTCATGCCCGAATAACTCGCTTTCTAAAAGCGTTTCAGACAGGGCTGCACAATGTACCTTTATAAAGGATTTATCTTTTCTTGAAGAAAGATTATGAACGGCATTGGCAATAAGCTCCTTTCCGACTCCGCTTTCTCCTGTGATTAGTACCGAAGCTTTTGAATCGGCAACACGCCGTACCATATCAAATATCTTCTGCATTTCTGCGCTTTTACCGATTATTGATTCAAAACTTTTTTTGCTGTCAAGTTCTTCCTGAAGACTGCGGTGCTGAAGCACTAATTCTCTATTTTGCAAAGCCCTTTTTACAATTAATGTGAGACGGTCAAGACTCAAGGGTTTTGTCAAAAAATCATAAGCGCCGTTGCGCATTGCATCTACTGCGCTGTCTATACTTCCGTGGCCGGTGAGAACAATGACAGGGAGTCCTGGACTTTCCGAACTGACTTTAGCAAGCACTTCTGCCCCGCTCACCTGAGGCATCCGTAAATCAGTAATAACTAAATCAATATCACCTCGTGAAATAAGTTCGAGTCCTTCTTTTCCATCTTTTGCAAGAACGGGATTATAACCCTCAAGTTCTAAAGAGGCTGCCAAACCTTCGCGGATATTTTTCTCATCATCAATAATCAAAATATTAAACTTCATAATTAACCTGTATATAAATCTGTACTAATCTGCTGAATACTCAAGCAGTCTCTTTTCTTTTTGAGGAATTGGTAAACTTATAGTAAAAATTGTTCCTTCGCCCGGATACGACTGAACAGTAATATCGCCTGAAAATTCTTTAATAATTTTGTATACCATTGTCAGACCGAGTCCGGTGCCGGCTGCCTTTGTTGTAAAATAAGGTTCAAAAACACGATGTACGGTTTCTTCATCCATGCCTATTCCGTTATCTGCAACACGTATAACAAAAAAATCGTTTGTTGTTTTTGCACTTAAAAGTATTCTTCCGCCATCATTAAGGGCTGCAATAGCATTTTGAACAAGATTAATTAAAACTTGTTTAAACAGCTTTTGGTCTATATTAAGCTTGGGAGCTGCATCAGGAAGCTGTGTTTCCAAACTGATATGCTGTTCTTCCAATTCCGGTTCGAAAAATGGGATAAACGATTTAATAAGAGATACAACATCAGTTAATTCTAAGGATGCACTTATGGGCCGAACAGCAAAGAGGAAATCGACTATTATTTTGTTCAGTCTCTCTATTTCTTCATTAACGACCTGCAGATACTTTTCAATAAATTTTTCGTCCGGCAGTTTTTGATCAGTAGAACGGGATTTTGAAACTGCTTTTTGAATAAGC
>JAKJFV010000415.1 GCA_022704725.1 Spirochaetota bacterium | reverse complement strand
CAGCAGGATTTTTTACCTCTCAGTCGATTTTTAATGCAAGTCTTTCACTTTTAAAAAGCATCTTTGGTGAATGTACAGCTTCGTTTTTATACAATGCAGTAAGAGGCATTGAAGTTGAAACTTTTGATCACCGGACGAGTGCTAAATCAATAAGCGCTGAACATACCTTTGAGTATGATATTACTGATTCTTATGTTTTAGAAACTGCGCTTCTGCAGCTTTCACAGGATGTTTTTTTCCGGCTATTAAAGGAACAGCTTCACAGTAAAACGGTGCATCTTAAAATCCGGTACGAAGATTTTACAACAGTGAGTATTCAGGAAACTCAAAAGCAGGTTTTTGCAACTTCTGAGGCCTTATTTGATAAGGCAAAGGAACTATTCTACAAAAAATATGAAAGAGGAAGAGGCATACGTCTTTTAGGCGCAGGGGTACAGAATGTTGAAAAAGGATTGGGAGAGGACCAAGGAGAGTTATTCGACTTTGGTCAATCAAAAATTCAAATGCTCGAAAGAACCATACTCGCATTAAAAGAACAAAATCCCGATATTCCATTAAAAAAAGCCCGTCTTTTAACCAATGACAGAAATTAGCCGGTGTAATTTCATTACTGGTATAATCCCGGTACTTATTTACAAGTGTGTGTAAAGCCGATTATACTGCTACTATGCTGAAAAAAGCTCTATTGCTGTTTCTTTTTTTTCTCCCTGTACCTCTTCTATTTATGCAGGAGCAGGCTCCAGATGTACTGCCCTTACCCTTTCTCCAAAAAGAAGACCCCGAAGCCTTATTTGATTACACCGTCAATGATTCAAGAATCGAATTTTATGCAGAAGGTTCATGGGAAGCAGAAGCAGCAGAAAAGATAGCCTTTACCTTCACTCCCGGTACTGCCCCCTCAATTGAAATTCTTATTCCGGTGTTCACCCAAAAAGTTGATCTGTCCCTTTGGTTTTTATTGAACAGCAGCTGGTACTTTGAAGCGGCTTTTGCAGACGGGTTTGAAAAAAACACGGTAGCCGCAGGATACTACGGAGACGGATTCATAAAACATGCACGCATCAGCAACCGCAATATCAGACTGTCACAAGATCATGCACTGAGTAATATTGGAGCAGGAGATAACCAGGCCCCTGGTATATCTTTGCAGATGGGAAAAGGCCCATGGGCAGCAGATGCGTTTATTCGGTATGATGCCTATGAGCAAAAATCTAAAACGTTCAGCGGCAAGAGGGAAATTGACGAAAGCCTTGTATCAAGCGATGCCTGGGTTCGGTCAATATTTATTCTTCCATCAGAAAAAACTGCAGCCTCGGTTTCCGACATTTTTATTGAAGATGAAGACGGCTCATACCTTCACCAATCCGGAAAAAAACTTGCTAAGCTGAACAGAGGATCATACATTGTAATTCCTTCTGAAAGACTTCTTATTCTTAGTGAAGTATATGATGGTATAATTCTTGTCTCCATTACACCGGAAATAAGCACAGAGGAAACAACTCAAAGAATGATCCAGGAACTAGGTTCCTTTTCCACCGGCGGTTTTTTAAAAAGCGTTCAGGATGAATTTACCGCTGCCGGC
>JAKJFV010000414.1 GCA_022704725.1 Spirochaetota bacterium | reverse complement strand
GTATCGGTTACAATAATATTGGCAGCCCCGCTCCAAAGCCGGATAAACATAAAAAAAACTTCGCCCCCGGCTGTAATCTCAAGTTTGATAATTCTTTGCCTGTCAAGCTGAACTGCACCCGTAATTTTCCCGCCCTTAATCCTTTTTTTCAAAAATTCCATAAAACGAAGAGGCTTGTCATTTTTTGGTATTTTCTTCCTCGTCTCATTTATTCTGCAGGCGCCCGGAGCCAGACTGATAAAAACAGTTTTCGCCGTTGAGTTTTTATAGGTATAAAGAGCTATTGAATCATAGCCGGGCTGTACAATTGCCTGTATATACGATTCGCCCAGATCCAGTTCTTCGAGAATTACATCAATTTCTTTCCAGTTAAGCGACATACTGTAACTATAGCAAAATAAGAAAGGTATTGCCAGAGGAGTAATAGAGAGGATGCTTATGAGCTTTAATTTTTGAATGTTTTTTGTTGACGTTAGAACAGGACCAGTCTACAATGGAAGGAGCTTAGTTGAAGAAAGAAACTTAGCCAAAGATTTAGGGGGAAAAGATGAAAACAAAAAAAGGACTGCTTGTGCCGGTTTGCTTATGCATGCTGTTAATTTTATCCGGCTGCAGTACAACCAAAGAAGAAAAAACGGCTCCTGCTCCTGCAGTACAGGCTGAAAAACCTATGTACCAGAACGGAGATTTTGAGGGCGGGAAAGCTGAACCGTGGGCTCTTTTTACACAGGGCGGGGATGCAAAACTCGTCATTGAAAATGGGGAACTCTGTGTTGATATTGCAAATGCAGGTTCTATTGAATATGCTGTACAGCTGTATCAGGATGTCGGACCGCTTGAATATGCATGTAAATACAGGATGCAGTTTGATATGTATTCAACACTCCCAAGAAATGTTGAGTACCGCATTCAGATGAACGGAGGAACGTATCAGGCATATTCAATAAAACAGATCACGCTCACTGAAACAAAACAGACCTTTGTCATTGACTTTACTATGGAACAGTCAAATGACATGGCGCCCCGCCTTGCCTTTAACATGGGCTACCCGGTGGGAAAACCCAAAGGAGAAACAATGGATGCACACAAAATTTATGTAGATAATGTTTCGCTTACCATTACGGATGCGTCCAAACGCATTGTGGCAAAAGAAGCAGAGAAAAAACCCGATATATCTGTAAATCTACTGGGCTACCGCAACAATGACAAAAAAGTTGCAGTGTTTAGAACTATCAGACTGGACGGAAAGGGACTCGACACAAGCTTCAGCGTATATACCGAAAAAGGGAAAAAGGTATTCACTGGAAAGGTCGAAAACCCGCAGCAAAATGACAATGCCCGCGAAATGAATGCATACGGGGATTTTTCCGAAGTAAAAGAAAGCGGCCGCTATTATATTCAGTCTAAGATTGCCGGAAAATCTGAATTATTCACTATTGGCGAAACAGTGTATGATGAGGCTTTCAAAGATGTAGTGAAAATGCTGTATCTTCAACGCTGCGGAACAGCACTCGATGAAAAACATGCTGGAGACTTTGCTCACCCTGTCTGTCACAATACCCCGGCCCGCATCTACGGTACCGAAACATTTATTGATGTTACAGG
>JAKJFV010000413.1 GCA_022704725.1 Spirochaetota bacterium | reverse complement strand
CGGGCAGTACAGCTTCATCCTTTTTCTGTCCCTTTTGTTTTTCTAATGCTGTCGAGAGAGTCTTAACCATTGCCTCCCTTTCTTTTACAGACAAAGAAGCCCTTTTGGGATCATAAAACTTACCCATAAACACGCAATCCCCGGCACCGTAATATCCGGGAATTCTTGCTTCTTCAATAAATTCATCCTCTGCAAAAAATGAAGCATATTCTTCCCGAACTTTAATGAACGCCTTAGAATAACCGTTCTGAGTAATAATCGTGTTCATTTTTGTTAACAGCAGTTCCGGATCTCTCCCGTCCCATTTCATCAAATACAGCCTGTCATTCTCTTTCCCGTGCTGAAAAACGGTATTATCGGTTTTTTCAATAACATCAAACTGCATTAAGACCTCCTGCTCATTCTCTCATTTCCTGCAGGAGTAAGGGATATTGTCTTATCTTCATCTGAAAGCAGTCTTTGAATACCAATCGGCGTCTGTTCTTCTGCATCGCTAAGCTTTAACTGGAGTTTGCAGTTATCACAATCCCGGTCACAGAATGTCGGCTCATAAGAATCGGGCTCCTTGTATGTAGTAATTACACCCTCATAGTTCCTTAGTACAACTTTATTTGTTGACCATGATATAAGATAATTAGGCATGATTGGAATTTTTCCGCCGCCACCGGGAGCATCAATAACATAGGTAGGAACGGCGAGCCCGGAGGTATGCCCTATGAGGCTTTCCATTATTTCGATTCCCTTTCCAACCGGAGTTCTAAAGTGTGTGAGCCCTTCAGATAAATCACACTGATACAGATAATACGGACGAACCCGGGCAGTAAGCAGTTTTTGACAAAGCCTTTTAATAATTCTCGGGCAGTCATTAACTGCTGCGAGTAAAACAGACTGATTCCCAAGAACAACGCCTGCATCTGCAAGCTTTGCAAGGGCTTTTCTCGAAACAGACGTTAATTCTCTAGGATGATTAAAATGAGTATTTAGAAACACCGGATGATACTTTTTAAGCATATTTACCAAATTATCTGTAATTCTATAAGGCAGCACAACCGGCATTCGGGTACCAATTCTAATTATTTCTACATGTGATATATCCCGTATTGCAGATAACAATGTTTCAAGTTTGTCATCCTCAAGCATTAAGGGATCCCCGCCGGAGAGGAGAACATCACGTATTTCTTCATGCTCCCGTATATATTCAATCGCCGGTTTTAACTGATCAAAAGAAGGAATAGAATCTTTGTCGCCTACCTTTCTTTTTCTTGTACAGTGCCGGCAATACATGGAACATAAGTTGCTCACATGTAACAGTACACGATCGGGATAACGGTGTGTTAAAAAAGGAGCCGGCGAATCTTTATCCTCAGATAAAGGGTCTGCCATATCATATTTTGCAGTAACAAGCTCATATGGACGGGGTACTGCTTGAAGGAACACCGGATCATTACGAAAATCCTTCATATCAATTAAAGATAAATAGTACGGTGTAATACTCATTGGAAATTTTAATATCGTTTCCTCAAGTTTTTTTCTTTCTTCTTCGGTAAAATCAAAGCCTGCAATTGATTCGAGCTGCTCTATTGAACGAATTGAATGGCGGACCTGCCA
>JAKJFV010000412.1 GCA_022704725.1 Spirochaetota bacterium | reverse complement strand
ACGCAAAACATTTTCTTCATTCATTGTCGAGCCATGGTCACGGAGAGCTCTTTGAATAACAGTCCTTGAATTTGCGATCTTTGCTGCTGTAATTATTTTTGCTATTTCTGCAGCTTTATCTTTATCATCCGAGACTCTGTACTGTTCTTTTCTGAGAAGAACATTTCCCGACACGGGTCCCATTACTCTAGCTAAAAATCTTCCGTAATAACTCAAAAAACTTATTGTAACCCCGCTTTTTGTACAAAATCCCATAAGAGCCGGACTAATGAGAACATTTCCAAAGCATACAACAGATCGTATCGAAATTAAGGGAACTCGTAGTTTTGTTTCTCTTCCGACCTTTACCACAATCGTTTGTGTCATTACAAAGAGAGTATTCAGCAGTCTTTTCATGATGTGCATTCCTCATCTTTGAAAAACAGTTTATCGTAGTATTTTTGTACTGTTTTTGTTTTTGATAAAATTTTAGGAAGACAAAGGGAAAGAAGAGAGCAGCGAGGACATTTTGTTTCATTGTATTTGGCCGGTGGAGTTTTTTCTTCTTTTATGAAAGCGTGGAGCCTCTTTGCTGTAGTAATAGTTAATTTTCTAAGTTCATCATCGAACAGAACTGTCCTTCTTCGTTTCACTTTACCGTAGTACAGGTATCCTTCAGAAATCTTGACCTTTTTCATTTCCTCAATACATAATGCCTGAGCGCAAAGCTGTACTTCATCTTCTCTTCCCTTCTTTGGTTTCCCTCTTTTATATTCAACGACATGGATATGCCCATCTATCCCATATTCAACCGCATCAGTTTTGCCTGAAAGACCTAATGTCAGAGAACGGATGGGCATTCCATACTCCGTATGCTTCTCTGGGCGTCGCTCGATCTTTCCTGAATGTGCCCGTTTATGAAGAAGCTGACCTTCAATGGTATAAATATTATCTTCCCATATTTGCTCCAGATGTATCAGTGCACATTGCCTTGGACAGAAAAGAAAATGCTGTAATGCCGAGAGCTGGATAAGTTCGTTATCCTCATACATACATAAAACCTTACAGGTATAGAGGCCTCATGCAAAAAATAATTAATTGCTGAAGCTACAGCATTTCTATCAGGTTTACATTTGATGGTTTCTTGTCTAAGTCAACCAGTACCTCATAATCGGCAAATGAGCGGGCTGGTGCTGAGGAGTCGCCCACTCTTTTTATACTGATCAAATCAAATAGTTTATGAGCCGGCGCATTTCCAAGGGAGCTTTCGTGTTTAAAAACAAAAAGCTTTCGCGCTGCCATTTTCCCGCGCGCAGCGGAGCGATCGTGTTCAAACATATTAATTATTGATTCCCACAGTAATTCCAGGTCTTCTTCGGAAAAGCCGGTTTGCTTAGCAAGATGGGCCGAGATATAACCTTCAGTGCGGTAAAGTCCATAAGGAATAATACTTTTTCTACCCATTGTACGGTTGTCGCCTTTTTGACTTTTTGCTTCCTCCTCAGTAGCAACAGCCATCCGAGTAATAGAAAGTTCTCGCGGAATTACAGGTTCGATACTGCGGCTGAAATTTATTTGAACCGGACCCCTCACTTGACCGCAATTATTCGTTTTCAATGACATGACGGCACCAAATGTGCG
>JAKJFV010000411.1 GCA_022704725.1 Spirochaetota bacterium | reverse complement strand
TTGTTAATACGCAAATACCAAAAACAAGCGGTATTGGGCAGGGAGAATTTCTTATTCAGGGAGATTACCCCATCATGGAGTTTAGAAAAAAAAGAATAGAACTAAAAAAAGCAGCAGATGCAGCAGGAAAAGCCGGGGACACCGGAAAAAATATTTAAACTAAGGCACTCGAAAGCACACTGATAATTGACTTTAGAGGCTGTTTCCCGTAATCTGATAGTGCAGAATAGCTATTCATATTCTGCACATGTTATATAAAAAAAGAGGATGTATGGATTCTATATCAGTAAAGAACGATAATTCATTTGAAGAGTTATTTGAAAAAAGTTTGGCAAAGATGGAAAAGCTTGTTCCCGGTCAATCGGTAAAAACAACGGTTGTGGCAATTACCAGCGATTGTGTATTTCTTCAGCTCAGCGGGAAAAGCGAGGGTATACTCGATAAGGCCGAAGTTACAAAAGAAGACGGAACAGTCACGGTTCAGGAAGGCGACCAAATCGATGTCTTTTTTCTATCAAATCAGCGGGGAGAAATGCGTTTTACCACCCGTATAAGCGGGCAGACTGCCAATGATGAGATGCTGGAACATGCGTTTAAAAATAAAATCCCTGTAGAAGGTGTAGTAGATAAGGAAATTAAGGGCGGTTATGAGGTAACTATTGGAAGCAAGCGTGCTTTCTGCCCCTTTTCACAGATTGGTTTAAAAAAGGAAGAAAACTCGACTCCCGTCGGCAAACATCTTGTTTTTTCAATTATTGAATATAAAGACGGCGGAAAATCTATTACTGTATCACACAGAGCTATTCTTAATGAAAAGCATGAAAAAAATATGGAGGCCCTAAAAGATACGCTCCATGAAGGTATGACGGTGAGCGGGAAAGTTGTATCAATTCAGAGTTTCGGAGCCTTTATTGATATTCAGGGCTTTCAGGCGCTCCTTCCTATCTCTGAAATTTCAAGAGAGCGTATAACATCGGTAGAAAGCGTACTCCAGGTTGGACAAACTATTGATGTTATTATTTTACGCATAGACTGGAAGCTCGAAAAAATGAGCGTCAGCTTAAAAGCCCTGCAGGATGATCCGTGGGCATCTGTTGGAAAGTACGAAAAAGATTCGAAACATACCGGCAAGGTTGTACGCATTACTAATTTTGGAGTCTTTGTCTCTTTAGAACCCGGAATCGACGGTTTACTGCATAACTCGGAAATCCGCGGAGATGACCGGTATAATAATGTTCAAAAGGTATTTAAAAACGGCGATACCGTTACTGTTCTCATTAAAGATGTTGATATTGCCAATAAGAGAATATCGCTTAAACAGCTTCCATCAAAAGAGGAAGAAGATAATGCAAAAGAATTTTTAAAACACGAAGAAGTGAGCGACACGTACAATCCTTAGTAAAACGACCCTAGCAATCGAAAACGCAATACGGGCAATACCGTATGGGAGGGTTTCAACCTACGGCCGTGTAGCGTTCGCTGCAGGGCTTCCCTGCGGAGCCCGGCAGGTAGCCCGCATACTCCATACTAGATGGGAAAAGGGAAAGCTGCCGTGGCATCGTGTTGCTGGCCAAGGGAAAAACGGGAAGGCACAAATTAAGCTTTCCGGAGAGGGATTTATTCAGCAGCTTTT
>JAKJFV010000410.1 GCA_022704725.1 Spirochaetota bacterium | reverse complement strand
GATATTCTTCAAGAGCCTTTACAAGCACGTTTGCATCCTTACGTTTTTTATTTTAATTGAAGCTCCCAGTATCCTACATCAAGCCAGGTGCCGAACTTATTTCCTATCTCCTTAAAATGTGCAGCCTTCGTGAATCCGGCTTTTTCATGCAGTTTTTCACTTTTTTCGTTCGGCAGTGTAATCCCTGCAACCAGGGTATGAATACCTCGTTTTTTTAATTCGTGAAGCAAATGTGTATAAAGGGCAGTTCCAATACCCTTACTGTGACGGTTTTCCTGTACATAGATTGCAGTTTCGGCGGAATAACGGTACGCAGATCTTGATTTCCATTGATATGCATAGCAGTATCCTATAACTTTTTTATCCTCTTCAAATACAAACCATGGATACGAGGCAGTATATTCTTTAATTCTTTTAGTAATTTCGTCCACACTAACCTTCACCTCTTCGAAGGTTATAACAGTATTTTCAATGTAGTAGTTATAAATCAGGGTAATATCTTCTGCGTCTGTTAGCCGTACTTCCCGTACCATGAGGTGCCCCCTTCTTAAAAATTATTATAGCCTCATAATGTGAAAAATAACAGTGCTTGTAGAATATCTTTCGGCTTCTTATTGTAGAATTTTTAAGTGTAATAAAAAAACCGCCTATATTCATTCATATAAAACACCGGGTTCTATATAAAGCTACAAACGGTTTCTTTATTCAGCAGGCGCTGTTGTCAGGGGGTAATTGTCTGTATTGTTCCGTCATCGTTATAATGTAGTTCCTTAAGCTGAACAGAACGCTTATTATCCGCACCGGAAAGAGCAGCATCATGATGAAATAAATACCATGTACCCTTAAACTCCACGATTGAGTGATGTGTTGTCCATCCCTTAACCGGTTCAAGAATAACGCCTCTATAGGTAAAGGGTCCAAGCGGATTTTTGCTTGTCGCATATACCAGCAAATGGGTATCTCCTGTTGAATATGACATATAGTAGGTATCTTTATACCGGTGAACCCAAACACCCTCAAAAAATCTTTTAGTGTTATTGTAGGCCTTGAGAGGTTTTCCGTTTTCATCGAGAATTATAATTTCCTTAACATCTCCGTCAAATTCAAGCATAGAATCTTTCATTTTGGCGGCACGAGGGCCAAGGGCATTTTCGTTAAAACCGGGGCCTTCTGCATTCGGCATATAGGAACCGGTCTGCCACCTTTCCAGCTGACCTCCCCAAAGACCGCCGAAGTACATATAGGCAGAACCGTCGTTATCTACAAATACTGCAGGATCAATGCTGTAGCTTCCTTTTATCGGCTCTTTTTGCGGAATAAAAGGGCCTTCGGGTTTGTCAGACACTGCAGCGCCTATTCTAAAAATGTCATCCTTGTCTTTTGCAGGAAAGTAAAAGTAATACTTCCCGTTTTTATATGCAGCATCCGGAGCCCACATTTGTTTATAAGCCCATGGAACATCATTAACATGGAGTACAACCCCATGATCTGTAACGTCGGAATCCGGTCCATCACACGAAAACACATGGTAGTCTTCCATGTCGTATTGATCGCCGGTATCATTTGAGACGGCATCTTCACCCTTATCGTGGGACGGATAAATGTAAATTTTCTCATTAAAAACATGAGCTGAAGGGTCTGCTGTA
>JAKJFV010000040.1 GCA_022704725.1 Spirochaetota bacterium | reverse complement strand
AGGAAAGGCTTTAACAAGACAGGAGGCTAGAGATATCTATAGATCCTTAGTTCCCGTTATAAACAAAGAAAATGATACAATAATAAATGAATACGCACAGATGAGCATTACACAGGCAATGTACTGGTATGAGAAGGAGTATCTTCCTGTATTTGACACTATTCGGGATCAGATTAATCAAATGACTATGGATATTACCAAGATTGCAAACGAAGAGTTTATTGAATTTAAGCTCAGCGGCCAGAGAGGCAATGCCTTGGGGATTATAATAATGGTTCTTGTTTTTATAACAATTCTCTTTAATTTTATTTTCCTCCGTCAGACTATTTCGCAGCCGATCCGCCGGCTTGATGGTCTGGTGCGTGAACTTGCAAGCGGAGAAGCAGATTTAAGTATGAGACTTGCGGTTACTTCAAAGGACGAAATCCGCTCTGTCGCAGAGGGTTTTAATACTTTCATCGAGAATTTATCAGTTATTATAAAAGATTTGGGTAAGTCTGCTGTCGAACTTGATGATACCGGAAAGGCGCTTTCTTCAGAGATGGAGGAGAATTCTGCAGGATTAAGGTCAATATCAGGGTCGATGAAAAAAGTAAAAGACTTAGTTTCATCACAGGTTTCCGGTGTTGTAGAATCTTCTGCAACGGTCTCTGAAATGGTAAAAAATATTGAAAACCTCGATAAAGCTATCGAAGATCAGGCTTCTGCAGTAACAGAGTCTTCCGCCTCCATTGAACAGATGGTTTCGAATATTCAGTCTGTTTCCAAAAATATGACAATGGTGGAAAAAAGCGTTCAGGAGCTTGTATCAGATTCTGAAAAAGGAAGAACTTCTGCATTGTCTGTAGCAGAAAAGGTTCAGGAAGTTCATAAAAAATCCGAGGCTCTCCTCGATGCCAACCGCATCATTTCCGAAATTGCCACAAGCACAAACCTTCTTGCAATGAATGCCGCCATTGAAGCTGCTCATGCAGGAAGCGCCGGCCGGGGTTTTTCTGTTGTTGCCGATGAAATCCGCAAGCTTGCAGAAAACTCTGCAAAGCAGTCAAAAATAATCGGTTCGGCTCTTCGTGAGGTACAGAATGATATTGACGGTGTTGTCGAAACATCACAGGAGTCCACAACGGTGTTTGCCCGCATTAATGAAGGGGTAACCGATGTTGACCGGCTCGAACGGGAAGTTCAGCATGCCATGCAGGAACAGGCTGCCGGGTCCCGTCAGATCTTGAGCGCCCTGTCTCACATAAATGAACTTACGCAGATGGTAAAGAGCAACTCTGCTTCGATGATGGAAGGCGGTAAAGCTGTAATAGGTGAGATGGAAAGGCTTAATACCGAGAGTACAGAAATTATGAGTGCAGTGGAAGAAATAACTGAGAACGTGGGAAGTATTGATGAGTCTCTTTCCAGAACAGTAGTGCTCGGCAAAAACAATATGGAATTGTCGGATCGAATTGCTGCCGCTGCTAACCAGTTTAAGGTTTAATTCTTTTTTCTTGTACGTATGTGCAGGTTGTATTTGCGCATTTGTGAAATATAATGATCAATTTCATGATGTGCAATGCAGCCCTGCTCTACAAAAAACTGACCTATCGGTTTATTCATTAGATGCTGCCGTCCCAATAGTATAGATAAATCTTTTTGCTGTAAAAATCCCAGCCTTAGTGCAGCTTTTCCAAAAAGTTCGTCCGGCATCTTATTTTTTAATATGATTAGTACATCCTCATTCTGCAGCAGTCCCTGTTTTACAGCAAGTTCCCCCAGCCGCGGTCTAACCTTCCATTGCCATGATAGTGATTTAATGAAGGTGTGCCAGTCTGCTTTTTTTGAATAATACATAAACTGTGCAAAACGAAGCTGAAAGCAGGGCATGGGCCCGTTGTAAAACCGTTTTTCAAATGAGTTTTCTTGTGGATCTTTTTGCCTTGTATGAACCTTCTGCTGCTTAGTATTCTGTGATTTTCCGGCCGGAGACTCATGAGTACGGGTGCGGTTCCGTGTGTATACCGGTGCCTGAGCTGCCGCGGAATTTCTTATTACCGATGAAAAGTTGCGTTCTTTCCAAAAATCAAGGACATAAGAATAGGATTCTGAAAGGGATTTAAACTTAGTTGTAAGGTACACTGGATCTTTTCCGGTTCTCGCTGCGTTATCGGGGTGAAGTTCCTTTGCTCTTTTGTGATAAATTTTTTTTAACTCATCGGGCGTGAGTTTAAGAACTTCCGGATTATGAAGGTTAACGGGTTTACCCAATACGAGGCTTAAATTTTTTTCAAGTTCAAATTTTTCTGCAGCACTGCTCATTCTAATTTACTATTTTACTGTATGAACCCTGTTTTGAAAAGAACAAGCGTATTTATTGGCCAATTATTTTGTTCCTGCCGTTTTCCTTTGCAAAATAAAGTCGTTTATCAGCTGAATTAATAAGAATATCTCTGGTTAATGTTCCTGGAAATTCGTGAACGCATGAAAGCCCTGCACTGAACGCAAGGTTTGTTCCTACTCCCTTATAGGTAAAAGTATGGTTTTGTACAGTGTCCTTTATTCTTTGGAGAAGTTCACAGCTTTCAGCCCTGCCGGAGTTCATCAATATAACTATGAATTCTTCACCGCCATAGCGTCCAATTAAATCGTAGGGGCGGAGGTTGTTTTTGCAGATTGTTGCAAATTCGCACAGTACATAGTCGCCATAGGTATGTCCGTGTTTGTCATTTACAGTTTTAAAAAAATCAATATCTAATATGGCTACACAAAAACAGCGTTCGTATCGTTTACTTTCTTCGATGAGCGTGTTTATTCGTTCAAAAATGTATCTTCTGTTGAAAATACCTGTAAGATGATCAAAAATTGACAGGCGGTAGAGTTCCGATTCAATTTTTTTGCGGTCGGTTATATCAACAATGAGTCCGTCAATTCCCAGAAGATCTCCTATGCGGTCGTATACAAAAATTCCCTGTTCATAAACCCATTTCTCATTTCCTTTTTTATCAATTATCTTATACTCAATCTGCACTTTATCATTCTTTGCCTGCGCCTTTTCGTAATTTGTACGAACATACGCACGGTATTCAGGACTAATAATATTTTCCCAGCTTATTGCGCTATTTGCAATTACCTCTTTTTCCTTATAACCGCAGAGCTCCCTTATTCCATGTGAAACAAATTCCATGGTCCAGTGTTCATCATTTTTACAGTGAAACACAACGCCGGGAAGATGATCAAGGAGCTGACTCTTGATTGTATCATCAGCTGCAAGCTGTTTATTTATCCTATGGCTCAAGAAAAGAATAGTAACACAGATTAGGGAAGTGGTAAGGAAAATTAATGCTAAACGTATTGGCAGTGAAAAGGGGCTGGAATAAGCAACAAGGACTGCGCCTGTACAAACAAAGGTTGAAAGAATAACACTAAATCCGTGTTTATGCTTCATAATAACTCTCCTTTATACATTATATCGTGTGCTTTTCAATCTGACAACAATAATTCATTGTGCTGTGAATATTTTCATATGGTAATAAAGTCACAGAATAAAAAAGAGCAGGATGATAGAATTAATTATAACAAAAGGAAGAAGGCATATTGAAGGCTCAGGTTTTCAAGCTTATCTTCTACATAGGAGGATATTATGAAAGAAAAAGACAAAGAATTTGAAAAAAATCAGGCAGTAGAAACAGTATTCTGTACAAAGCCTTTTAATGCAGAGAGTTCCAGACTTTCTGATGAGGATTCTCCCTGCGAAACGGTGCAGGAAAACTAGCGTATGATAATGCATGATGTAACGCGAACGGCGGAAGGATTAGTCCTTCCGCTTTTTTTTTCTATAATAAATAAAAAAACCTTCCGAATCCGCTGGAGGAGGTCAGCAGGAAACGGAAGGTAAAAGGAGTTATTCTAAGCCGTATGGCCATGAACCAATACCGCCCATATCGTAGACGGTTGAGTATCCAAGAGAGCGTAGACTGTCTGCTGCTATTGCAGATCTTCTTCCGCTTCTGCAGTAAACGATTATTGCAGAATCTTTTTGCGGTATAATCCCGGACGCGCTTTTTTCTGTGATTCGATCATAAGGAAGGAGTAATGCTCCGGGAATCCTGCCTGAGTCATACTCTTCTTGTGTACGTACATCAATAAGAATTACCGAACTGTCCTTTCCCATAAGCTCTTTAGCCTTTTCTGCACTAATGAGTCCGCCTTTTTGCGGCCGCTGTGATGCGTCCTGTTCTAAGGAAGATTCACTAGTACCCCTTGCCCAAAGCATGGTCGAAGCAAACACAATTAAAAGAAAAAAATATAATTTTTTCATAGCAGACCTCCTTGATCGAGGGTATCAATGAGAAAGTACAAATAAATCATAAAATAAACTGTGATTAAGTCACAAATAACCTAGCTTTTTAGTAGTATTTATTGACTTTCTCAGTGTGATTTGATATGTTCATTGCAGGAGTAACTATATGAATAAAAAAATACTTATTGCAGCTTTTGTAGTATTAGCTGCTGTTGTAATCGTGTTTTCCGTAGTGAAAACAAGTTCTAAAGGCGGCGATGCAGGACTTAAGGATGGTGTGTATTTTGCACAGCAGGATGAGTTCTCAAAGTCAGGATGGCGGTATCAGGTTGTTGTAACTGTAAAAGATGCTGAAATTTCTGCAGTTAACTGGAATGGTGTATCCAATATTGCCGGTGCTTTAGACAAAAAAGCCTGGGCAAAAATGGGCAAGTATGGTATGGAAAAGTATGCTACACAGGGTGAATGGGATGTTCAGGCGGAAGCGGTAGAAGCCTATTTGCTTAAAACTCAGGATGCTGCATTTAACAAGGTTGATGACGCAGGAAAGACCGACGCAATAAGCGGTGCAACAATTACTGTTACCGATTTTTATGAGCTTGTAAACAAGGCTTTAAAATCACCTGCAGTTGTTAAAGGCTCGTATGCCAAAGACGGCTGGTATTATGCAGAAGAAGATGAATTTGATGCAAAAACAGGCTGGAAGGATTCTTCCTTAGTAACAGTAGTTAACGGTCGGGTAGTTGATGTAGTCTGGAATTCTATATCCAACAACCCTGATAAAAAATCCAAACTAGTAGAAGCCGCAGAAGGCCGCTATGGAATGGAAAAAATTGCAACTAAGGGTGAATGGCATATTCAGGCTAAGGCAGTAACAGATGCAATTGTTAAGGCAGGCGATCCGGAAAAAATTACGGTAGCTGCAAACGGCAAGGCAGATGCTGTTACCGGCGCTACAATTACTGCAAATGTAGTCCCTCTTGCTATAACTGCTCTTGAATCCGCACGCTAAGCGTTGTACTCTGTAACTCAGAAACTGACAGACCCGGCTGTTTCAAAATGCCGGAGTCTGTTAGTTATGTATGGGGGCTTTCATGAAAACAACATTTATTTGGGATTCAACTCTTGCAACCGGGTTTTCCGAGGTAGATCTTCAGCACAAAAAACTTGTTTCTATTATTGAAGATGTGAGACTGGCTCTTAATTCTGAATCAAAAAACTATACACTTGCCATTTCTAAAGCTTTAAAAAGCCTTATGGACTACACCGAGTATCACTTTTCCGAAGAAGAAGCTCTTATGAAAAAACACGGGTATCCTTCCTTGGATGCACATAAAAAAGAGCATGTTGCTTTTATCTCCCAGGTAAGAGAATTACTCTCAAGCATAAATACTCAAAATAGAGAAGCCGGTGAAAAGTTTTATTCGTTTTTGGGAACCTGGCTTTTTGCGCATATTGCCCGTTCAGACAAGGCATGGGCTGTTTACATTGAAGGAAAACAAAAATAAAGGGATGCCCGGTTTCCCGTATGCATCCCTTTCAAATAAAAGAGAATCTTATCCGATCTCTTTGTCCTTAAAAAACGGGACATACTGCATATCGGTTTTCATAATATGATTTGTAATCCAATCCATTAAAAAATCCAATACACTTATGCTTATTCCCAGTTCGCCCTTCTTATTACGTTCAATAAGTTCATGTATCTTGTCGACATAGATGCGGTGCGCAGCCATATGGGCCTCTTTATCGGGATAGGAATATCTCTCAAACGCCCGTTCCTCGTTTCCAAAATGATGAACAGTATAATCCGATAGTTCCTGAAGAACACTGCCAATTACTTCTGCAGCCTTTCTTGCTTTCATAGCATCGCTTACATCGTTTATGAGCGAAATAAGTTTTTTATGCTGATCATCAATGGTTGTTATTCCAACCGCAATAGCAGGCGTCCATTCAAATAAATTCATACATCCTCCTGTAATAAAGACAAAGGAAAAATTTTCAAACTACACTTATAAATTACCACAGTATTTAAAAAAAGGACAGAAAGAATACACTATTCCTTAGCATTTTACTAGGAAAGTTGTTCATTTCTGTTAATCTCATTGGTATAACCGTCGACATTGTTGTCATCAAGGCCAATATAGCTTCCGCTTTCATCATTAAAAACTGATATTTCTATGCAGCTTACCTCATTTTTACCGAGCGTCATAGCAACAGAAATCTTATCTGCATCAGAACTAATAAGAGCTGTTTCTATATGCGGTACAGCTTCTTTTTTAAGGCAGTCAATGAGTTTTCGTCGGGGGTTTACGGGGCGTCCCATTTCTTTCCATATTTTCCATGGATTGCAAAAATCTTCGCTTATTCTTTGCCGTACTGCAAGCGCGCTTCCTTTTTTCCAGTCCAAAGTGACTGTTTTGCATACGGCTGAGTTATCAGAATCTTTCGGACAGGAATTCCATGCAATAAGAGTTATAGAACCGTCTTCATGAATAGAGGCTATGCTCGTTTCATCCTGATGAACAACACTTGATGAAAGTTTGGAAAAGAACTCAAATAAATAGAACGTTGGTTTTTTAATGCCCCATCTTCCTATGAGTCCGAATCCTCCATGAAAAAGGGCGCGAGGAACATCCGCCTCTTCGAATACATCGCAAAAGGTCCAAAAAGACATAAGCGTTGTGTACTTGCCTGCTTCTGCTAAGAGGCGGGCAAGGTAGGCTGCATTAAAAGCACTGTCGTGAACGAGGCAGCGCGGATTGTAAGAAGTATTAAATTCTGTTATATGAAGGGGAACTCCTGAAAACCCGTGAGAATCAATGCGTTTTCGTACACTGTCTAATTCATCGATGGGTTTTTGTGCTGGAGACAAAAAGTGATACAAAAACTCGGGGCTCTGTTTTACCGGAGGCTCTGCGGTATAGAGGTGACGGGTAAAATTGTCGAGCGGCAGGTCTCTTTCTTTTATAAATGATAAAAAATCGTCGATCCAGTGATCACTTCCTCCGCAGATTGCAGGCCCTCCTACTTGTATACGGCTGTCTATACCTTTTAAGGTACGAACAGAAACTTCAAATAATTTAAAATATGCTTTTTGATCGGCATCTTTCCAGAAGACTTCCAAATTGGGCTCATTCCATATTTCGTTAGGCCAACTGATAACTTCCTCTTTTCCGTACCGTTCAATCCAATGCTCAGTGAGTGTTTTTAGTAAGTGCGCCCATTCATCAAAATTTGACGGAGGAGTTACGTTTCCCTGCCACCAGAAAACTGCCTGTTCACCTGAGGCTATGGCTTTGGGCATAAAACCCCACTCAATATAGGGGCGTACATTATGTGAAAGCATGGTGTCAAAAATTTGATCCAAATAAGTGAAGTTATATACAAGGTGCTTTTTCCCTTCATGCTCAATACTGCGTACTACTCCCAGCTCGTCACCTAAAAGACCGTGACAACGGATGTACAATACCGGCATAATGCTTTGTAGGGTTTTAAAGTGCTCCCAATATTCACTTCTTAACATGGTGGAAACTCTGTCGCTTCCAATACATAGTGCCCAAGGCTTTGTAAATGATGTATTATTCATACTATTATGCTACCTCGTATAGGGCATTTCACAATCGAGAAATTACCCTAAAATTATTTACCTTCAATAGTTATAAAATTTTTAAATTGGAAGAACATAAAACAGTAATAACGGGTTTAGTATAGCACATATAGCGACGTTTATGGCGATGTTTATGGAATAAAAGTGAAAATTCCAAGCGAAAAAATTTTAACTCTTATAAAATATCCTATTGCTCAGATTCATTTAAAACAGTAACATAGAGTGTAATTCCGGTTACGTTATATTTTCTCTGGAGGAAAATCAGTATGGAAAGACTGGTTGGTACGGTTTCGAGAGGCATTCGTGCGCCTATTATAAGAAAAGGTGATAATATTATAAATATTGTTGCAGACAGTGTCATTGCAGCTGCAAAAAGCGAAGGCTTTGCTTTAAGAGATAGGGATGTTATTTCTGTAACGGAAGCAGTTGTAGCCAGGGCACAAGACAACTATGCTTCGGTAGAAAATATTGCAACAGATATTAGAGCAAAATTTGCATCTGATGAAATAGGAGTTATTTTTCCAATTCTTAGCCGAAATCGTTTTGCGGTTTGTCTTCGGGGTATTGCAAAGGGTGTAAAAAAAATATATTTAATGTTAAGTTATCCGTCTGACGAGGTAGGAAATCAGCTTGTAGATCTTGATTTACTTGATCAAAAAGGTGTAAATCCTTGGCATGATGTGCTTTCTGAAAAAAAATACCGCCAACTTTTTGGTTTTATAAAACATCGGTTTACCGGCATTGACTATATTGAATACTACAAAGAAATAATTACTGAAAGCGGTTGCGAAGTTGAAGTCATTCTAGCTAACGATTGCAGAGCTATACTGCCGTACACGAAAAATGTCTTGTGTTGCGACATTCACACAAGAAATAGGACCCAGCGTTTATTAAAAGCAGCAGGGGCTCAAAAAGTATACAGCCTTAGCGCAATATTGAATTCTCCGGTTAATGGTAGCGGATATAACGAGCATTATGGTCTTCTTGGAAGCAACAAGGCAACTGAAAATACGGTGAAACTTTTTCCTCGGAACTGTAAACCGGTTGTAGAAGGTATTCAAAATAAAATTTTTGAACAAACCGGCAAACACGTTGAGGTAATGATATACGGCGACGGTGCATTTAAAGATCCTATAGGGGGAATTTGGGAGCTTGCAGACCCTGTTGTTTCTCCTGCATATACAGAAGGTCTTGAAGGTCAGCCGCATGAATTAAAATTAAAATACCTTGCAGATAATGAATTTGCAGATCTTTCTGGAAAGGCTTTGAAAGATGCTATTTCAAATTATATTAGAGAAAAAGACAAAAGCTCTACTGATTCCATGGCAACACAGGGAACAACACCGCGCCGACTCACAGATCTCATAGGTTCTTTAAGCGACTTAACATCTGGAAGCGGTGACAAGGGAACGCCCATTGTTCTTATTCAAGGCTATTTCGATAATTACACAAACTAATTTTGCAATTAG
>JAKJFV010000409.1 GCA_022704725.1 Spirochaetota bacterium | reverse complement strand
AATGTCGCTCATTTCTAATTCACTGCCGTCTGTCGTTAACTTTAAGCTTTATCCGGAAGAAGAAACAAAAAATGCCTCAGTTTTTATATCAGATGTATATTTAAAAGGTTCTGTAAGCAGTACAGAGCTTCTTCGCGGTATTTACAGCGTTAGAATCGAGTGTCCCGGATATGAGACGGTAAGCTTCGCATATTCCATCAATCAAAATACTGAATATGATTTTTCAATTAAGATGAAAAAGCAGCTGTTTTATCCTGTAAGAGTAAACAATTCTTATTCCACTCCGGGAACAATGTATTTAAATGCGGCTTCTTCTGGTTCATTTCCTGCAGACATTACTGTAAATGGTCAGATATATCTTGGAGAATTTGTTTCGGATGAAGGATGGAGTAATTATTTTGTCTATAACAGCAGCTTTGCACATGAACAAAAATCCTTTGATTTATTGTATGCGAATAAAGATATTGCACAACTTATAGAAAAAAGCAGAGATAGACTGTATATTTCTTATGCTGCAGTTGTATTTGCATTGCCGGTATATTTCTATACCAATGCAGTGTATAAAAATATGCTTTCTGCTCAAAATCAAAATATTCCCATAGGCGGATCTATAAGCGATTGGAAAACAGCATCTACCATCTCTCTTGGTTCTGTCGTTGTATTGGGAGTAAATATGGGAGTGCAGCTTGCTCTCTATTTAGCAGATGCAAATAAAATTTTACCCAAGCAGCAAAAAACACCAGAGACTAAAGGAAAATAACATGGCACAGATGAAATTTACAGAAAAGCTGAAAAACTTTTTTTCTTCACATAAACAAATTACCGAAGAATTCTTTGAAAATCTTACTGATATGCTCATAGAAGGCGACATAGGTGCAAAAACCGCTTTCGAAATTTGCGGTTTATTGGAAAAAAGATGCCGTAAAGATAAAATACAGGATGAAAAGGCCATTGTTCTTATATTAAAAGAACTTATGCTTCCTTATATAAAATCTATTAAGCTTGATCCCGAGCCGGGCAAAGTTTCTGTATACTTAGTTCTCGGCGTTAATGGTGTCGGAAAAACTACATCGGTTGCAAAACTTGCAAAATATTATTCCGACAAAGGCGTTAATACAATAATGGCAGCTGCCGATACCTTCCGTGCAGCAGCTATTGAGCAGCTCATATTACATGGTGAAAAAACAGGAGTACGGGTTGTCTCTCATCAGCATGGTTCAGATCCTGCAGCCGTTGTTTATGATGCCGCCGCGGCAGTTTCTGCAAGGGGAGATGGCTTGGTATTGGCTGATACTGCCGGGCGTCTTCATAATAAAGAAAACCTTGTCAGAGAACTGCAGAAAATTGACCGCATCGCCCGTGAAAAGGCAGGAGAGGGGGCATACAGGAAAATACTTGTTCTAGATGCTACCACAGGACAGAATGCGCTGCGTCAGGCAGAGGTTTTTAATGAATCTGTCGGTGTTGATGCCGTAATTTTAACGAAGTATGATTCTACTGCAAAAGGCGGTATTGTCATAACGCTCGGTAAAGAGCTTGGTATTCCTGTTGCTTTTATGTGTACCGGTGAAACTTATACTGATATTGGGGATTTTAATTCTGAAACTTATATTAACGATTTTTTAGGTTTATAGGCAGATGAATACAAGAT
>JAKJFV010000408.1 GCA_022704725.1 Spirochaetota bacterium | reverse complement strand
CAAAGTCGGATATAAAGGTAGAGGTTGACAGCAGTAAGCTAAGACCCGTAGATGTGCCGATAATCGAAGCTGATACGACAAAGATATACGGCGATACAGGCTGGAAACCCGAAATAACACTCGAACAGACAATAGACGACACACTTGAATATTGGCGTAAAAGGGTAAATTGAGGAGGAAAATAAAATGCAGGACTTGAAAATAACACCCGAAAAGGCAAAAACATACGATACAGAATCGGAAAAGAACGGAGTTTTCAAAACTCCTGCCCGACTTGACGGCTTTGGAAAGAAACAGAATGAGTACAATGACATTGTAATGGAAAACATAGCAGAATTAAAGAAAAGGATATGCAATCTTGAGGACGAACAGGTAAAAACAACAGACCGATTCAGGATATGCGCTAACGAACTTCAGGCGTTTAAAACGGAACTCGACAGAATGAAGCTGACAACAAAACTGAACTCGAATACTATAGACAGATTGACGAAAGCTATCGACATATCCAAAGGAAACGTCGAGTAAAGCTTTGTTTTTTTACAGGTTGTTAGAAAATTAACAGGAATTGAAAGTAGTGCTTGACTTTTTTAAAAAAAAGTATATAATAGGATTTGGATTCGGAAAGAAATGAAGAATCTTAATGCGTCGGGTTATATTTATTTATGGTGAAAGGGTACAAGTGTGCCGGTAAAGCTTAATTGAAGAATAAATGTAAGGCGACTTTGATAAATTGAATCAATGGAGATTTTCGCCGCAAATATGTGAAAATCTCTGTTTTTTTATTTTATCAGTGATAACTTGCTGTCATAGGTATATGAGAACAAGCTTTGAGATTTTAACCCGTATTTCCACGTTTATCCCGACAGAATGAGGAAAGATATGGGCTTTGAAAGGAAGGTGTTCACAATGGAAGAGTTCGCAAACGCCCTTATGGATGAGCTTGAGTGCCGTACCGCATTTACAATTCCGATATTCGGAGGAATAGATGTACCGGAGTCCGTATTAATGACGTGGATAATAATGGCAGCAATAGTAATATTGTGCAGGATATTTGTGAGGAATCTGAAAATGGTTCCGGAAGGTCCGCAGATAATAATCGAAATGCTGATATCATGGCTAAATAATTTTTTTATGGGAAATCTCGGGAAAAAGGGCAAGCGATATCTGCCGTTTCTTGAAACTCTGATAATCTATATTGCAGTGGCAAACCTTGTAGGACTTGTAGGACTAAGACCACCAACAAAGGATCTTAATGTAACAGCAGGACTCGCAATAATGAGCATAGTCTACATACAGATATGCGGAATAAGAGAAAAAGGCGTAAAGAAATGGCTGCACAGCTTCAAAGAGCCAATGGCACTATTGCTGCCGATAAATGTGCTGGAGCTGTTTATAAGACCATTGTCACTGTGTATGCGACTTTTCGGAAACGTACTGGGAGCATTCGTAGTAATGGAGCTTATAAAGCTATGCATACCTGTAGCAATACCGGTAGCATTCAGCGCATATTTCGATGTATTCGACGGACTCATACAAGCATACGTTTTTGTTTTCCTCACGTCGCTGTTTCTTGCAGAGGCAATTGAGGATGCAGAATAAACAAAGGACAAAAGCCTGAATTCAGAAAAATCAGAAGAGCTTTGGCGTTGAATTAAGGATA
>JAKJFV010000407.1 GCA_022704725.1 Spirochaetota bacterium | reverse complement strand
TTTTTTGATTCTTTTAGTGTACTCATATGAATTTGTGTGAAAAAGTTATCACATGAAACGAGTAACACTGCACAAACAAATATAGCTAGTATACAATTATTTTTTACTTCCGGTTTTTTCAATAATACATCCTCTTTTATTCTACATTCCTAGCCTGTTCGCGAATATCTTCAAGTGCATTCTTAGCCTCAATTACAGACTGTCCGACAATAATCATCTGGTTTTTAGAACCGATTGTATTAATCTCGCGGTTAATTTCCTGACAGATAAAGTCAAGTTTTCTTCCGGGAGCCGGATTTTCTTCTATTTCTTTTTTAATTGAACTCAAATGGCTTTGAAGCCGTACAATTTCTTCGTTGATGGTGTATTTCATTAGAAGAGCCGCCGTCTCTGTGAGAACTCTCTGTTCATCCACGACGCCTGCAATTTCCAAAAAGCGGGCTTTTATAGTTTCCTTAAACGAAGCTTCCATCTGCGGAAGATACTCCATAAAAACAACAGTACTTTTTTCTATTATTGCAATGTTTTTAAGCAGGTCTTTTTTAAGATGTTCCCCTTCCCGCTCACGTTCGCTTGCGAATTCAGCGAGGGCTTCTTTCATAACAGGTTCTATCAGCTTAAAATAAGAGTCAATATCAGTTTCTTTTTGAGCCGATAATACACCTTCCTGCGCAATGATGAGACTCAAGGGTACAACTTCCCCTTCTCTGCCCAAAGACCGCGCAATGCTTAACACGGCGTCCTCGTACTGTTTTGCAGCAAGCGGATTCGATTCAACTTTTACATCGGGATTTGACTCTTTTAGTCTTATAGATACATCAACCTTGCCTCGGAGAATTTGACCTGAGCATTGTTCTCTAAACTTCATCTCGAGCCGGCTTAAAAACGGCGGAACATAGACAGAAAGATCTAAAAAACGTGAATTATATGATTTTATTTCAACTGATATTAGCGCGGTCCCGCATAGTTTTTCTACATAGGCATAGCCTGTCATGCTTTTCATATTGTATCCTTATTTGTTACCTGATATTTGTTCAAAAACTGCCTTTCCCAGCTTCCAGTTGTCGCCGGCCCCCATCGTAACAAAGACATAGCCTTTCTTTCCGTCCGGCAGGCTCTTATTAAGGCGGTCTATAACATAGTCTTTGGCATCCATAATTTCTTCAAAGTAGCTGGTATTTGGCTGCTGCATCTTTGTTTTTTCAAAAAGAATTTGACCCGATACCTTCCCTTCAAAATCTTCTTTTTTCTCGCGTGCAGAGCTGTATATCTTATGCAGAATAACTTCGTCTGCAGCGTTAAAAGAAGAAGCAAATTCTTCTAAAAGAGCATGAGTTCTGGAATACGTATGCGACATAAAATCTGCTATGAGTAGGTAATCCGGGTAAAATGACTTAAAACCCTCGAGCGTTACTTTTACCGCTGTCGGGTGGTGGCCGTAATCATCAATAAAAACAACGGGCGGAGTACGAGTTATACCGATAATTTCGCTTCGTCGTTTTGAGCCTGTAAACTTTTCAAGCGCGTTTTTTATGGTAAGGGCATCAGCATCATCATAACTTCGTTTTTCTTTAATGAGCTCAATACACAGGGCAATGGAACCTGCAGCATTGAGAACATTGTGAAAGCCCGGCACTTTAAGAATAAATTCTGTATCGATGC
>JAKJFV010000406.1 GCA_022704725.1 Spirochaetota bacterium | reverse complement strand
GTCTCCTACAGGACGGTGAAGAAGGAGGCAGATGCAAATGTTTGAGGTTTTCTATGGGCTAGACCGGACACCATTTTCAAGAGTGACCCATACCCGATTTGCCGGACACAGTAGAGTTAGGGTAAAATAAAACTGTGGAGGGCAATCGAATGAAGAATACAGGTAAGCGTTACAACGATGAATTTAAAACGGATATAATCCGGTTGATACGGGATGATAAACGTCCAGTATCAAGCATAGTAAAGGATTTTGGTGTTATCAGAAACTGGCTTAAAAGCAGCAAAGAGAGCAAAGATCCCGATAAGGTAAGAATATCAGAATTGGAAGCAGAACTCAAGGAAACCAAGAAAAAACTGGTAGATAGTGAGTTGACAATAGACATACTAAAAAAAGCTACGGCCATCTTCGCCCAGAACAACCGGAAATGATTTATCAGATAATCGAGAAGGAAAGCAACTCCGGCTTCCCGGTTGAGAAGATGTGCCAAACGCTTGATGTATCGCGGAGTGGCTATTATGCTTGGAACGAACGAGGCCCAAGCGTAAGAGAAAAGACAAATGAGAAGATACTAAAAGTCTTAAAAGACAGTCATACCAAGGCTGAGGGCATGATAGGACTTGATAAGTTATGGAGCGATGTCAAGGATGCCGGATATAAATGTGGCCGCAATAGAGTTTACAAAATCCAACGGGCTCATGATTTATACAGTGTTCGAAAAAAGCCCTTTAGGGTATGTATAACCGACTCGAACCATAATTTACCTAAAGCTCCGAACCTGCTTAATCAGGATTTTAAGGTGGAGAAGCCCAATGCGGTATGGGTTACAGACATAACACAACTAATAACAGAAAAAGGGAAATTATACTTAGCAGCAGTTAAAGATTTATTTCACAAAGAGATAGTTGGCTGGGCTCTTGCCCCGCATATGCGAACAGAATTATGCATAGAAGCCTTACAGAACGCGGTAAGCCGGCACAGACCACCGAAGGGTTTAGTACACCACTCAGATCAGGGAAGTCAGTATTGCAGCAAAGAATATATAGAAGAACTTGAAAAGCATGGGATGATAAGGAGTATGAGTCGGAAAGGTAACTGCTGGGATAATGCCTGTGCGGAAACATTTTTCAGCACAATCAAGTCAGAAAGGCTTCATCACAGGAATTACAGAAATTTTGAAGAAGCGAGGAAAGATATTTTCTGGTATATAGAATACTTTTATAACCGGAAAAGAAGGCATGCAGCACTTGGAAACCATACACCTGAAGCGTTTTTTAAGAAATACACTATGGAGCGAGAGGTCGGTAGCGTTTATGCCGCGAAAGCCTCTTGACAATGAGCGCTGGCATGCTAGGCTACGTTGCCAGGCAGCAACCATCTCCAGAGACATTCTCCCTGTTCAGCATGGGTGATGCCCCTGATGCCAGAAAGCATGCCAGCAGAGGCTCCTTGTCAAGAGGACCGTGGAATAAATGCGGATGATTACAAGAAAAGTAAAAACGGGTGAAAAATGAAGAAACTCTAACTCTGAGCTGTCCATTTTATCGAGAAAGGGTCAAGGTCTTGCTATTGCTGATATTAGGAATATGGCAGGTCATAGCAGGGAAGCGCGAACAATGGAACGCTGGGATTTAAAGACCCATAGCGCAAAGATGTATATTGAGTTA
>JAKJFV010000405.1 GCA_022704725.1 Spirochaetota bacterium | reverse complement strand
ATTCCTTTGTAGAAGACATTGTGAGATTGTGAATAGATAACGTAAACAGTGAACATAAATAAAAAAGTCCGCATTTGCGGACTTTGTGGGAGCAACAGGATTCGTCAGCCGCGGCTGACTGTACCCTCTGCTAGAGAATGATCTTGGATTTGAGAAAGTCTCTACCGGCACCGGTTTTAAAATATTTTTCTCTTTTCAGCGCATCCGATTTAGAAAGAAAAGTTTCAGAATAAACCAACCTCCAAGGAGCTTTATTTTTGGTGTAATTTCCAAGTAGTCCATTGTTGTGTTGGAATAATCTTCGTTCCAGATCTTCAGTCATTCCTTTGTAGAAGACATTGTGTGATTGCGAATAGATAACGTAAACAGTGAACATAAATAAAAAAGTCCGCATTTGCGGACTTCGTGGGAGCAACAGGATTCGAACCTGTGACCCTCTGCTTGTAAGGCAGATGCTCTGAACCAGCTGAGCTATGCTCCCTAACTATTTTTAATGGGTCGTTTTTTTATGAGCGTGCAAAGATACAGATAGGTAAGTATTCTCCAAATTTATTTTGAAAATATGGCATAAAAAAACCGCTTTTAAGCGGCTTTTTTATTGTTATCTATTTATGCAGGATTTTCCGGCAAGTCCGTCATAATTTCCTGATCTACAAGAATACGACCGCAGTGTTCACATACAATGACTTTCTTACGTTGCTTAATCTCCAACTGACGTTGTGGTGGAACTTTATTAAAACAACCACCACAGCTATCTCGCTGAATAGAAACTACAGCCAGGCCATTAGCCGCGTTCTCACGAATCTTTTTATATCCGCTCAACAAACGCTCTTCAATAATTGCAGCAGCCTTTCCTGAATATTCGTTCAGAACGTCTTCTTCCTTACGGGTTTCTGCAATAATGCTGTCTAGTTCTTTGCGTTTGTTTTCCAAATCAGCTTTGCGATGCGTTAAATCCTCTTCTGATTCTGTAAGGATTTGTTTTTTAGATGTGATTTCAAAAGTATATTCTTTAATTCGCTTCTCACAAAGTTGTATTTCAAGTTTCTGAAACTCTATCTCTTTTGCAAGCGATTCATACTCTCTGTTATTCTTCACATTATTTTGCTGCCCCTCATATTTCTTTATAGCTGCAGTAGAATCTTTAATGCCTTGCTTTCTTTCAGCAATCATTCTGTCGAACTCTGCCATATCATTATTGATATTGCTGATTCTTGTTTCAAGACGTGCTACATCATCTTCAAGATCTTTTACTTCAACAGGTAATTCGCCTCTTACAATCTGAATTCTGTCAATCTCAGAGTCAATTTGTTGAAGTTGAAACAATGCCTGAAGCTTTTCTTCTGCAGAGGCATCATGAACACCTTTCTTAGGCATTTTTATCTGAAACTGAGATATGTCGCCAACACTGTATTTGCTTGATAATTTTGCTGCCGTACCTGTATCAATAGCTTTTAAGTTACGTGTTTCCGTTAAGCGTTTAACTACCGGTTTGCTCACCTTGGTAATTACCGGTTCTTCTACCTTCTTACTTCTGCTTTTTGTTTTTGCTTTAGTGTCTGTTTTTGACATGCCTGTACTTGTTTTTTTTACTTCTTTGGATGATGTGACTTTTGTATTTGTTTCTATTGGTTTGGCCTTTATACTTTTCTTCTCTTTTTCAGTAGCTTTAG
>JAKJFV010000404.1 GCA_022704725.1 Spirochaetota bacterium | reverse complement strand
CATACCATGGTAAGTTATGAACCTGCGGTTCTGGAGCACCAATCATAGAAAAAGAGCCCCAACACACAGCTTTATTATCATATGTAAAAGCAATAGCAGCATAAGTAGAAGATGCAAGATATTTTATACCTCCAAGATAAGCACCACCTTCTGTTCCATCTAACGTATAACCCTTAGTTTCTCCTTTCAGCACAGGTGTAGGATATGAAATGAAAGCTTCTGAGCCATCTGCTTGTCCACATTGTTTTCCAGAATTATCACCCCATGCATATACGATTGACTTTGATGACAACGCAAGATTAAAATCACCTGTTATTGAAGAAATCTGTTTACAAACGAAATCCATTTTCACAGGTTGAGGTGTATAGATGATTGAATCATTATATAAAGAACTTTTATCAGGATCAATTCCTAGAATTGTCTGACCTCCTCCTAATGCAGACTTATTTCGTCCCCATGCATATATTTTTCCTGATTCGCAAAGAGCAAGAGAATGACTACTACCTCCTACAATAGGTTTACTCTGCGCATAAATATCAGTAGAAAAAACTATTGACAACAAACAAAAAACGAGCAAAGTCAATTTACTACTTTTTAAATAATTTAAATTCATACTATATCATTTAACAATTTATTCAACAATAACTTTATAAGAAATTCCTTCAATGCGAACAGTATATACACCAATCACAGAAACTGCAATTGCTCTATTAGTACCTTTATAAACCAACATAAAAATTAACAGTAAAGGAAACTGCATCATTAGGATCTACAACACTAAAACTTCGTATATCAGATAAAGTAACTGTTTCAGAACTGCCATCAGCAGAAAACAAAATAATGCCTGAAGCAAAAGAAGATGATGAAACAGACAATAATAATACATAAAACAAAAGTTTCAAATTCATAATAACAAGATTAATTTATCAAGGAAAATTAAGGAAAAAATTACATTTAAAAAAAAAAAATGGAACAATTTTAATCAATAAAAAGGTTAAAAAAGCATTGAATTCTTTCGTTCATGTACGGTCATGAAAAAAGCGGGGACCAGCAAATGCTGATCCCCGCTGAAAGTGGCGGCCTCCTACTCTCCCGCTTTCGCAGTACCATCGGCGCAGGCGGGCTTAACTTCTCTGTTCGGAATGGGAAGAGGTGGATCCCCGCTGCCATAACCACCTGTATGGGTTTTTATGAAATCTCGGTCATCGTGTCCGCCCCCCGACTCCTCGGGAAGCGACATTAACGGCAGGAAGACAGGAACAGCACGGCTGTAAGGGAAAAGAGTTCGGGCAATTAGTACTGCTCGGCTTTGACGTCGCCGTCTTTGCACCTGCAGCCTATCGACGTCGTGATCTTCGACGACCCTCAAAGGAGATCTAATCTTGTGGACGGCTTCGCGCTTAGATGCTTTCAGCGCTTATCCATGACCCGGCTTAGCTACCCGGCAGTGCTCCTGGCGGAACAACCGGTACACCAGCGGCCGGTCCAGCACGGTCCTCTCGTACTAGTGCCAGACCCACGCAAATCTCCAACGCCCGCAACAGATAGAGACCGAACTGTCTCACGACGTTCTGAACCCAGCTCGCGTGCCACTTTAATCGGCGAACAGCCGAACCCTTGGGACCTTCTCCAGCCCCAGGATGTGACGAGCCGACATCGAGGTGCCAAACCACTCCGTC
>JAKJFV010000403.1 GCA_022704725.1 Spirochaetota bacterium | reverse complement strand
TTCTTTGCATTCGGGGTTTCGCTCTTTAATATATCAACATACCTTTGTATGTATGCTGTTCTCTATTCAAAACTTTCCCATCTTATACCTGATATTTCGTTTACATCGAATACGGACGTAAAACCGATTCCGAAACCGGGCTCGCTGCTTGTTTTCCAGGATTATCCTTTTACCGAGCGCCAGATTATGTGTATTTACCTGATAATGCACGGAACGTCCTCTTATAAGAGTATTGCAGATAAGCTTGCAATCAGCGTATCAGTCATAAAAAAGAAATGCTTGAAATTTATCATTTTTTTGGTGTAAAAAACCGAGAAATGCTGTACATAGCCCTTTCACAGTATAATCCCGTTTATCCCGACTATGTTGAGAAACTGAAGGACTAAATTATAGTACTTGTGATATAATTTGACCCGGAAGGTAACATGATGGAACGCTCAATTAGACAACAGCTTGAACAGGCGCTTGAAGAACTTGTGTCGGCGGCAAAACCTGAGAAAGGTTCTTTGCTTGTCACAGGCTGCAGTACCAGCGAAATAATAGGAAAAAAAATCGGCAGCAGCGGAAGCGGGCAAACAGCACAGGAAGTTATGGACACCTTACTAAATTTCTGTCAAAAACACTCCATTTTTCTTGCAGTACAGTGCTGTGAACATTTAAATAGAAGCCTGGTTATTGAAAAAGACTATATGAAAGCTCATAATCTGACTCAGGTTAATGCTGTTCCGGTGCTTCATGCAGGCGGGGCTTTGGCAGAGCGGGCATACAAGACAATGAAGAATGCCGTACTCGTCGAAGGAGTACAGGCAGATATCGGTATTGATATAGGGCTAACACTCATTGGTATGCACCTTAAACCTGTAGCCGTACCGGTTAGAACAACAGTTACACAAATAGGACAGGCAGCAGTAGTCTGCGCCCGAACACGGCCAAAATACATAGGCGGAAGCCGTGCTGTATATGATGATCAGCTTGCATAAACAATGCAGGCAAGGAAGTACTTATGCCGAATATGATTGATTATCTAAACTGGCGGGGCGATATTTCATGTAAGGCTTCTCCGTTTAATGAAATAGATAACCTCATTTTCAGTGACATAGCATATCTTGATTTTTCAGGAATCCTAAGCGATTCATTTGTCTATGGAATTCCGCTTAGTGAACTTGCAGATTTGTTTGCATCCTCTAAGGATTTTGATGAAAAAGCTAAAACCGGTATGCTCATTAATTCCAAGGTAGTAGAACTCCTTTCTATTGCAGGAAAATCGGAGCGCTTTAAGGACTGCATTGTCCGCGGATACACCGATATAACTGATGAAAAAAAAGAAAAGCAGTTTGCAGCACTCACGTTTACGTTCATGAAAAACCATCACTTTATAGCATTCAGGGGAACTGACGACACACTCATCGGATGGAAAGAAGACTTTAACATGGCTTTTCTCGACGCTGTTCCCTCACAATTGGAATCGGTGCGGTATGCAAACAGGGCTATGTCTATTCTTAGAGGCAGTTTTATGTTAGGCGGTCATTCGAAGGGAGGCAATCTTGCATCCTACGCTGCAGCATGCGCTCTCCCCCGTTATGTAAAAAAAATAAAAGCGGTGTATAACAATGACGGCCCGGGATTCCAGGCCTCGGTGCTGGCAAAACGTAATTTTCAGAGAATGACAAAAATTATACATACCTTT
>JAKJFV010000402.1 GCA_022704725.1 Spirochaetota bacterium | reverse complement strand
TTCATCACCGGTATAATACACGGCATCGGCCATGGCTTCATATAAATATACAGCTCGAACAGCATGTCCCGCTGCCGTTCTCATTTTTCGAACCGGTTCATGCGCGACAAAATAGTCTGCATCAAGCCACTTACGCATTTCGTCATTTTTTTCCGAAGCTGTTCGTGCAAAAAACGCAGGATCTGTTCCTCGAATATCAAGAAAATAAAGAGCAAGATCTTTGTACGATTCGTTTCCCGTTGCTTCAAACAAGCGGAATAGGGCAAGTTCAATTTCCGGATGCCCGCAGCACATATGCTTTTTTCCTTCTTCCTTTCCAAATGTTTGGACAAGGCAGTCAGCAAGCCGGCTGACAACAGCAAGCAGATCTTTTTTTCCTGTTGCTGCATAGTGTGCTGTCCCGGCTTCTATAAGGTGTCCGGCCGTATACAGCTCGTGACCCCATTTTAAGTCTTCCCAGCGCCGGTCCTTTATTTCGGAATGCGGAATTCCCTGCATCTCCTGCTGTTCCTTAGAAAGAAAATGGGAATTAATATAGCCGTCATCTCTTTGAGCAGCGCCTATTAGCCGTATTGCTTCTTGCATCCAAACTTCCAGTTGTGTATTTGCGTTAAAACAAAGGGAATAACTTGCTGCCTCCAGCCATTTAGCAACATCAGTGTCCTGAAAAGAAAAGCCCTGCACAGTTCCCGTACATTCACCAGAGGCAATTCTAAGATTCTGGAGCGCATAGGAAGGCGGAGCCCCGTCAATTTGGTCACCCAGAACCTTCCATTGGTATGGAATACTTATTTCAGAAACAATGCTTCTCTTTTTACTCCAAAAACCGCCCGATACCGTCACCTTCATATTTATTACTCCTTAATTAGTAAAAGACTGTACATGCTCTCTATTAGCAATCATCATGCATTCCGTATGCTATCAGGGTATCTTCCTGTTGTCAATTTTTATTTGATACATAACAAGTTTTTTTGATACTAAAATATTGCACAGATATAAAAAAAGCCCTGCGGTTCATTTTCAGACCACAAGGCTTTCTATTAATAAACCTCAATTTTATAAATACTTTTTCTTCTGCTTATTATAATCTTCCTCTGTCACCAGCACAGTAGTATAAGTTTCTCCATCTTCGGTAAAGGATGTATAAAACTTCTGTTCACCGGAATCATCAAGAGCAAGCTGCGGGTCAATTAAAACTGTACCCTCGACAACATAGCCGGATTTTCCGTAAATATAAGGAATATAAAAATATTTATTAGAAACAACAACATCAATAAGAGCAACTCCGCCGGGAACACTTTCTATTGCCTGATCAACAGCTTCCTCAATACTTGCATTACCCTTTGTAGGAATTATAACAATGATGTGGTACATATCTTCGCCGGTAACACGTTCGTTCATACGCTGAAAGGCTGCAGCCCTGCTCCAGTCAATATTCTTTGTAGAAAGAACCGTAAACGAACCTAATCTTGTAACACAACCTGCAGCAAGAAAACAAAATGAAAAAACAGTAAGAATTTTAATAAACCTTTTCATAAACGCCATCTCCTCTGTATTTATTTGGATAATAAATTACTATACATAAAAACAATATTTATTCAACCTATTTTTTCTCAAGCCCCCGGTAAAACATTCTCAGCTGAATGAGTCCGAAAACTATAGCTGCAAGGGAAAACCACCAAAAAACCCC
>JAKJFV010000401.1 GCA_022704725.1 Spirochaetota bacterium | reverse complement strand
AATTCAATTACAGACCGCAGGACCTATTCTATACAAATAACTCATGTACTTCTCATGCTGCTTGTATTCTTTGTTTTAGGCGGAATGATAGTTTCGCTCAGAGGAATTGCACTCGCCGCCCGGGATGCTTCAATAATCAAACAGGAAGTAAGAGCTCTAATAACAGGAGATGCTATGCCGTACACCAAAAAAGAAAAAACTGCCGAGCTTCAGAATAAGGGAATAAGCCTTAAATATAAACTCATGTTTTTTACCGCAAGTCTAATAATTTTTATCATCCTTCTTGTTTCCATTCCGCTCGGCTTCCTTATGATAACTACACAGGAGCAAACGCTTGCGCAAGGTCTTGAGCAGAGAACAAATGTTTTACTTGAAAGCCTTTCATCTTCGGTAAAAGCCTACCTTCCCAGTCAGAATGTATTGGAATTAAGTTTTTTGCCGAACCAGTCAAATGCTCTTTCCGAAGCAAAATATGCAACTATTACCGGTCTGCCGGCAGATGGAAATAATACAAGCTTGAGCTGCATATGGGCGACAAATGATCCCGATGTTCTTACCAATATTGATACAGAACTGCTTACCTATGGTGCATCAGGGTATACCCGCAGCTTTATGAAAGCAATAACTGAAAAAACAGAAGCATTAAATACAACAGCTGTTGAAAGGGTTGATGAAATTGCAAGAACAATAACAGAACTCACAACAGAAGGTATTCGGCTTGCGGCGCGAACGGATTCAGTTTCTGTGGAGCGTTTAGCAGAAATACAAAAAACAACACGGGAATTAAACGAAAGGCTTACATCAATTCTTAATGAATTATCAGTACAGGGAAGCGGTTCGTTCCCTCAATTTGACAGCGGCAACCTCTCACGAGACAACACAGAGTATATTTTTTATAAGCCGGTTCTCTACCGTCAGGGCTCAGAGAAAAACTTCGTCCGCGGTCTTGTTATTCTTTCTGTAAGCACCGAAAGTCTTATAAATACCGTAGAAAATGCCCGGGACAATATTTTAATGACAACCCTTATTGTCGCCTTAATCGCGGTTGCCTTCGGCTTAATAACGACTCTTATCTTAGCGTCAATTATTATTAAACCGATACGGCGCCTCGCATCTCACGTTGCCATGATCCGCGACACCGATGATAAAGAAGAACTTGAAGGAAAAGATTTAAAACTAAAAAGCCGCGATGAAATAGGACTTCTTGGAGAAACCGTAAACGACATGGCCCACGGACTCATAAAGGCCGCAGCTGCGTCAAAAGACCTCACCGTCGGTAAAGAAGTACAGAAGATGTTTATTCCTCTTGAAACCGATGAATCGGGCAAAAAACTTACAACCGGCAAAGAAGAGGATGCAAATGCACAGTTCTTCGGCTACTACGAAGGTGCTAAGGGTGTTTCGGGGGACTATTTTGACTACAAAAAACTTGACGACCGCTGGTTTGCCCTCATTAAATGCGACGTTTCAGGCAAGGGAGTACCAGCGGCTCTTATCATGGTTGAAGTTGCAACGCTCTTTTTGAACTACTTTAAAGACTGGACGTTTAAAACTCACGGTACAAAGCTGAACACCATAGTGTCCCAGATTAACGACCTCATTGAGTCCAGAGGATTTAAAGGCAGATTTGCAGCATTCACACTCTGTCTGTTTGATTCAAAGTCGGGCGAAATGCATTTCTGTAATGCGGGCGA
>JAKJFV010000400.1 GCA_022704725.1 Spirochaetota bacterium | reverse complement strand
ATTTAATGGAAGGATAAAATGAAATTTTCTAAATATATTTTTCTTTTTACCGGGGCGCTGATCCTTGTGCTTCTTTTCAGGTCATTCGGTCTTGAAGTTACAATCAGCCACATTGTTAAAATCGGGTGGGATGGTTTTGCTCTTATATGTTCCATTTTTATCTTCAGTAATATTTTTCTTGCTTACGCATGGAGAGTTTTAATTAATTATCCGGTTGAAAAGGGGAAGTTTTACAAGTTTGTTCTTGCAAGGGTTGCAGGCGATGCAACTTCCTCAATTAATGCAATGGGTGCTGTCGCCGGTGAGCCCCTCAAAGCCATGTATGTAAAGGATCTTGTTCCTTTCAGAACCGGTCTTGCAACAGTTGTTCTCGACAGGCTTATACATACTATATCCAATGTTCTTATGGTGCTTACAGGTATGCTTGCCGGGCTTTTTGTTTTCAGGGAGCAGTTTATGAGCAACCTTGCAGCATTCCTGGGGCTTCTTGTTTTTTTCGTTGCTATGCTTCTGATTGGATTCAGGATTCTGAGAGGTCACAGCGGAGGGGTACTCACCGGGATAATTAATAAGATTCCGCAGTTTATCAGTGACCGCTTCATTAACGAATCGAGGCGTGAAAAAATTGTAAAAATTGACAGAGAGATATCTTTTATTTTCAGCAGTAGGGACAATCTTAATCATTTTTATATATCCCTTGCTCTGCATTATTTTGCCATTGTAATTTCATGTTCTCTTGAGATATACCTGATTGTTGAATACATAGCTCCTTATGCGGGCTTTACCTTTCTCGAGGCTCTTTTTGTTTATATATTCGGATTTATTGCAACAAGCGCTCTCTTTTTTGTTCCTGCTAATGTGGGCACAAGCGAAGGCTCCTATTCAATTGCTCTTAAAATACTTGGTTACGATCCCGTAATAGGGCTCTCGGTGGGTATAATCCGCAGATTCAGAACTTTTGTTTGGGCAGGAATAGGAATCGCTCTTCTGTTTTATGCCGGTCTGATAAAGAAAGATGTTAAAATTGACGAAGAAGCTGATAAGAATTAATTTATATTTATTCATGGAGGATGCGGTTTATGAGAAAGGGGTTATTGCCGGTATTATTAATAATTCTGCTTATTTCCGGTTGTGCTAAAAAGAATATCACAGGGGAGGCCGGTAATATCACTTCTCAGGATCAGCCATCCGGAAATGTTGAAAATAATGGTAATGAGAAAACTGAGATAATTAAAGGGAACAGTGTTAAAGAGAGCGGGATAACAGATGCTGTAAATCACACCGGAAGCTTTGAAGTTAAAATGGGTGATTACAAAGGGGAGATCGTTTTAGGTATTTCTGAAGGGGCTTTTTATGGAACAATTTTATTTTTTAACTGGGGAAACGGCACACCGCAGCCTTTAAAAGAACTCAGGGTAAATGAGGACCGGATATATTTTGTAAGATCAATAACGACAAGGGAGGAGATAGATAAGTACGGCGGTACAGCTGTTTTCAAGCAGGAGTTTTACGGGATATTTTCAAAGGACAGAAAAATAATACGCGGTTATTACAGGTATGCCGGGACCCAGGACAGCTGGGAAGCAGTAAAAAAATAGTCATTACACCGGAAGTATAATAATGAAAAAGCGAGTTGCTGTAATAGGGGGCGGGGCCTCGGGGCTAACTGCCGCTCTTATGGCATCAGAAAAATGTTCGGTTG
>JAKJFV010000003.1:19546-19810 GCA_022704725.1 Spirochaetota bacterium | reverse complement strand
TCTCAAGGTGTAAAAATACGTGTAAGCGGCCGCTTGGGCGGTGCTGAAATGTCTCGTACAGAAGAACATAAAGAGGGACGTGTCCCTCTTCATACTCTTCGCGCAGACATCGATTATGGTTTTGCTGAAGCACATACTACATTTGGAAAAATCGGTGTTAAAGTATGGGTTTATAATGGAATGATGTATGGTCATGACCAAAATGAAGATGCTGGACAGCTTCTTAAAAGACGTCGTGAACGTACAGATCGTGCAGAGGGTTCT
>JAKJFV010000003.1:5208-19536 GCA_022704725.1 Spirochaetota bacterium | reverse complement strand
AGAACCGACAGACCTGCACGTACAAGCCGCAGTGCAAAATCTTCAAGGAGTTAGTCAATGGCACTTAGTCCTAAAAGAGTAATGCACCGAAAAGTGCAGCGCGGAAGAATCAACGGTAATGCAACCCGCGGTTGTAATGTAGATTTCGGAGAGATAGCACTTGTTGCTCTTGAACCGTTCTGGCTTACAGCCCGTCAAATTGAAGCAGCTCGTGTTGCTTTAAACCGTAAGATCAACCGTAAAGGTCAAGTTTGGATTAGAGTATTTCCAGATAAACCTTATACAAAGAAGCCGGCCGAAACAAGACAGGGTAAGGGTAAGGGAGCTCCAGAATATTGGGTTGCCGTAATTAAACCTGGTCAAATCTTGTTTGAAATTGGCGGTGTTGATAAAGAATTAGCCGAAAGTGCAGTGAACTTAGCAGGCAGCAAGCTGCCTTTTAAGACAAAAATTGCATACCGCAACGACGTTCAGTAAGGAGTTAGTATGGCAAAGAAAGAAAAAGAATTGTCTTATTCCGAACTGGTTGTAAAGCGGAATGAGCTTAAAAAGAAGTATATGGACCTACGGTTCCAGATGGTAATCGGACACGTAGAAAATCCATTGCAAAAGCGTATAATGCGCCGCGAAATTGCGACCATGAATACACTTATCCGGCAGAAAGAAATTGCCGGTTTGGACAAGTAGGAGCTGACCCGTGGAAGAACAAACCGTTCAAGCTAAAGGTGCTAAGCGCTCTTTTGTTGGTGTGGTGACCAGCGACAAAATGGATAAAACCATTGTTGTATCCATCACAACAAAAAAACTGCATAGACTTTATAAAAAGTATGTTACGAGTGTCAAAAAATACAAGGCCCATGATGAACTTAATGATGCCCATGCAGGTGATAAAGTTAAAATCGTGGAATGCAGACCTGTCAGCAAAGATAAATGCTGGAGACTTGCAGAAGTCATTGAACGAGCTAAATAAGAGGAGGATGCTATGATTCAGATGCAGACATATTTGAACGTTGCTGATAACTCTGGAGCAAAAACTGTTCAGTGTATCAAAGTTATCGGCGGATCACACCGCAGGTATGCCAGTATTGGCGACGTGATTGTTGTAGCTGTTAAGGATTCCATTCCTACATCTACTATTAAAAAAGGTGCAATTGAAAAAGCTGTTATTGTGCGTATTTCTAAAGAATACCGCAGACCTGATGGAACCTATATTCGCTTTGATGATAATGCATGCGTTATCATTGATGCAAATAAAAATCCAAAAGGTAAACGCGTTTTCGGCCCTGTAGCCCGTGAACTTCGCGATATGGATTACATGAAAATTGTTTCCCTCGCACCGGAAGTTCTTTAATTATAGTTCTTAAGGAGAATTGACAGTATGGAAAAGAAGTTCAAGATCCGTAAGGACGACACTGTAGAAGTAATTGCAGGTAAAGACAAGGGAAAGCGCGGATCTGTAGTTCGTGTTATCCGCGACAAGGACAGAGTTATTGTTGCAGGTGTTAACCTTGTAAAGAAAGCAATGAAAAAACGAAATCAGCAGGATCGCGGCGGAATAGCAGAAATTGAAGCTCCCTTGAATATTTCTAATGTAGCTATTGTCTGCAAAAAATGCGGACCTACTAGAATTGGTTATAAACTCGACGGCGACAAAAAAACTAGAGTCTGCCGTAAATGTGGAGACACACTATAATGAGTAATTACGTTCCCCGGCTTAAGAAAGTCTATAAGGACACAATCGCCCCTGAGCTCTTTAAAGAGCTTGGTTATAAGTCCGTCATGCAGGTACCAGCTGTAAAAAAAGTGGTAGTCAGCATGGGCGTGGGTGAAGCTCTCGCAAATAAGAAACTCCTTGACGCCGCAGTAACTGACCTAACAGCAATAACAGGTCAGAAGGCTGTGAAGACCAAGGCAAGAAAAAGTATTGCGAACTTCAAACTTAGAGAGGGCAATGAAGTTGGTGTAATGGTAACATTAAGAGGCACTCAGATGTATGAGTTCCTTGATCGCTTGATCAATGTTGCATTACCTCGCGTTAAAGATTTCCGCGGTATCAAGGCAAATGGCTTTGATGGACATGGGAATTATTCTCTTGGTATTACTGAGCAAATTATTTTTCCGGAAATTGATTTCGACAAGATCGAAAGAGTTGCCGGTTTGAATATAAACATCGTAACCAGTGCTCTCACTGATAATGATGCCCGTGCTCTTCTTACCAAGTTTGGAATGCCCTTCAAAAAGTAAGGTAGGAGTTCATGGCTAAAAAATCAATGATTATTAAGGCAAACCGCACCCCTAAATACAGCACACGGAAATATAACCGATGTCATGTATGCGGACGCCCCCGTGGATACTTACGAAAGTACAAGATGTGTCGTGTATGTTTTCGTAAGTTAGCAAGTGAAGGCCTGATACCAGGTGTCACAAAGTCCAGCTGGTAAGAGGTAGGAGTAAAATATGAGCGTTTCAGACCCCATAGCAGATATGCTTACAAAGGTACGGAATGCGGCTATGGCCCGCCACGAAAAGGTAGACGTATCTACTTCCAAACTCAAGTTGGAAATCGTGAAAATTCTGAAGACCGAAGGTTATATCAAAAATTTTAAAAAGGTTAATCAGGACGGTGTTAATGTTATTCGTATTTTCTTAAAGTACGATGAAGAAAACACCCCTGTAATACATGGTTTGCAAAAGATTTCTACACCAGGTCGCCGTGTATATTCCGGTTATAAGGATCTGCCCCGTGTTTATAATGGATACGGAACAGTTATTGTATCAACATCTTTAGGCGTTACTACAGGTAAAAAAGCCAGTGAAAAGATGGTTGGCGGCGAATTAATCTGCACCGTTTGGTAATAGGAGAATCTTATGTCTAGAATAGGCAAGCTTCCCGTAGCAGTACCAGCGGGAGTAAAAATTACAGCTGCATCCGGTTTGATCACTGTTGAAGGTCCTAAGGGTAAGCTTACTCAGGATTATAATGATCTTGTAGAAATTAAGATCGAAAATAATCATGTTGTAGTTTCAAGAGTTAATGATACAAAACCGGCGCGTTCAGCACATGGTTTGTATAGAAGTTTAATCAGTAATATGGTAACCGGAGTAACAACAGGTTATACAAAAACATTGATTATTAATGGTGTTGGTTTCCGTGCTGAAGTTCAGGGAAAACTGCTTGTTCTGAATCTTGGTTATTCCAATGATTTTATTGCAGGTATTCCCGAAAACCTGACAGTTACTGCAGATAATCAGGGAAAAATAATTATTTCCGGTATCGATAAGCAGGCTGTTGGAGAATATGCAGCAGAGATTCGTAAGTTAAGAAAACCTGAACCTTATAAAGGAAAGGGTATTCGCTACGATAACGAAACCATCAGAAGGAAAGTCGGAAAATCCGGCGTCAAATAAGGGTGAAGAAATATGTTCAAAAAACTTAATGACAAAGACAGAAAACGTCTTAAGAGAAAGATTCACATCCGCAAGCGCTTGCATGGTACTGCAGAACGTCCCCGCATGACGGTTACACGCAGTAACTGTAACTTATACGTGCAGGTTATAGATGACGATGCCGGAAAAACACTTGCTGCAATTTCCACACTCGAAAAGGAATTTGCTTCAATGAAGCCGAATACTGAAGGTGCTGCGAAATTAGGTGAAGAAATGGGCAAGCGCCTAACAGAGAAAAAAATCACTTCTGTGGTTTTTGATCGAAATGGTTATCTCTACCATGGTGTAGTGAAGGCACTTGCAGACGGCACTCGTAAAGCCGGAATAGTATTCTAGGAGTAGCTATGTATCACCAGAGAAATAATGACAAAGACCAGCCTAAAGAATTTGTTGAAAAATTAATCAAGTTAAACCGTACTGCTAAAGTAGTAAAGGGCGGACGAAGATTTTCTTTTTCAGCACTAACTGTAGTTGGTGATAAAAAAGGCAGAGTTGGTTTCGGCTTCGGCAAGGCCAACGATGTTACAGAAGCAATCCGAAAGAGCATTGATAAAGCAAAAAGAAATTTAGTGAATGTACCTTTAAAAAATGGTACAATACCTCACGAAATTCAAGCTGATTACAAGAGTTCTTCCGTACTTCTTCTTCCTGCATGTTCCGGTACCGGAATTATTGCAGGCGGTCCTGTACGTGCCATCCTTGAAGCTGCAGGCGCTACTGACGTTATGTCAAAATCTTTAGGTTCTAACGCACCGGTAAACGTTGTTCGTGCAACTTTTAATGCTGTTAAGAATCTGATGGATATCCGCGTTGTGGCTAAAAACAGAGGTAAAGCTCTGAAAGACATATGGGGTTAACCATGGCAAAGAGTAAAAAAATTAAAGTTACTTTGATTAAGAGTACAATCGGACAAAAGCCTGCAAAATGTGCAACCGTCCGTTGTCTTGGTCTTAAAAAAATTAATTCAAGTGTAGAACATGATATTAATCCCTGCGTTATGGGAATGATCGCATCTGTTTCACACTTAGTTAAGTATGAGGAGATGAACTGATGTCAGATTTTGTTCTCACTGCACCAGAAGGTGCTAATAAGAAGAAACGGATTGTTGGACGCGGTTCATCATCCGGACTCGGTACTACTGCCGGCCGCGGAAATAAGGGACAGCAGTCCCGTTCCGGCGGTAAGGTATATGTAGGATTCGAAGGCGGTCAGATGCCTTTGTACCGTCGTATTGCTCATAGAGGTTTTTCCAATTATCCGTTTAAAGAAGAATATTCTGTATTTAATCTTACAGAGATTGAAGCAAAATATGAAAGCGGTGAGACAGTTGATAAAGAATCCTTGATTAAAAAAGGTATTCTTAAAAAAGCTAGATCATTGGTTAAAATCCTTGGTGATGGTAATGTTACAAAAAAACTAACCATTAATGTCGACAAGATTTCTGCTTCTGCGAAGGAGAAAATCGAAAAAGCCGGCGGAACAGTTACTGTTTCTAACGAGTAGCGGAGCGAGAATACGACATGGCAAATAATCCTATTGTAAATATGTTTAAGGTTAAAGAATTACGTGAAAGAATTCTTTTTACCTTCATTGTTCTCGCAGTATACCGCTTTGGTAGTGTGTTGACGATTCCCGGCATTAATGCCCAGGCTTTGACAGCTTATTTTGAATCACTGACAAAAGGTAATGCATTCGTAGATTACATGGACTTTTTCGCCGGTGGTGCTTTCTCTAATTTTTCTGTGTTTATGTTGGGTGTAATGCCTTATATATCAACCCAGATTATTATGCAGCTGGCCTTAATTATCTTCCCGTCATTAAAGAAAATTGCACAGGAAGACGGCGGCCAGAAAAAAGTTCAATCATGGACACGAATTGGAACTGTATTTGTCTGTTTAATTCAGTCACTTGCTGTTTATGCATATGCACAGAGTATTCCAAATGCAATTATAATTAGTAATACATGGCTCTTTAGAGCTATTATAATGGTAACGGTAACAACCGGTACTATGATTACTATCTGGTTAGGCGAGCAGATAACATCCCGCGGAATTGGTAATGGTATATCTATGCTGATTTTTGCCGGTATTGTCGCACGTCTTCCCTCTGCAGTTTGGGAACTCGGCCGCATGGTAAAGAATGATGAAATTAATGTTGTTTTCGTTATAGTTGTTCTTATCATGTTTGTTGGAATTGTTGCTCTTGTTGTTTATGAACAGCAGGGTCAGAGAAAAATTCCTGTTCACTATGCAAAGCGTGTTATTGGAAGAAAGATGTATGGCGGTCAGAGTACTTATATACCGTTCAAAATCAATCCGTCAGGGGTTATTCCTGTCATCTTTGCTTCGTCCTTTTTACAGTTTCCGCTGCAGCTTGCAACAAGTTTTGGAGGAAATATCCGCTGGCTTGGTAAACTTGCGGCATTTTTAACACCGACAGGTATATGGTATAACATTCTACAAGTTTTATTGATAGTATTTTTTGCTTATTTCTATACACAGGTAACACTGAACCCCACAGAAATTGCAAAAAATATTCGGGAAAATGGCGGCTCAATTCCCGGAATTAGAACCGACAAGATGGAAGAATATATGCAGAAAGTATTAAACAGACTTATGCTGCCGGGTTCTTTGTATCTTGCATTAATTGCTATCATTCCGACAATTATACAGAATTTATTTGGTTTTCCGCAGTCAATATCATTTTTGATGGGCGGTACTTCCTTGTTGATTCTTGTAGGTGTTGATTTGGATACAATGAGTCAGATAGAAGCTTTACTTAAAATGCATCATCATGACGGTCTCGTTAAAAAAGGTAAACTTCGCTCAAGAAACCTCTAGGTTTTTACCAAAACCTGTAGATTAAGTTTGTAAAATAGTGTTTAATAGAAAGATACCGAATTGTAATCATTGCGATTTGCTAGAATTCGGTATCTGGACACTATGAATTATCCAGGGGGATATGATGAAAGTTAGAACAAGTGTAAAGCCCATTTGCGATAAGTGTAAGGTGATTAAGCGTTTCGGTATTGTCCGGATTGTTTGCACTAACCCGAAACACAAACAGCGCCAGGGCTAAACAGAGCTTAAGGAGAATCAGATGGCTCGAATTGCGGGAGTTGACCTCCCTAACAAGCATGTCAATGTAGCATTGACCTATATTTACGGAATTGGACGCTCTTCTGCAGAAGAAATCTGCAAGAAAGCAAAAATTGATCCAAACCGTATGATGAATGATCTTTCCCAAGATGAAGTTGGTGAACTTCGTGCTCTTATTGATGCGGAATATAAGGTAGAGGGCCGTTTAAGAACAGAAATCGGTCTTAATATTAAACGCCTTATGGATATCGGCTGTTACCGGGGTCTCCGGCACAGAAAGGGTCTGCCTGTTCGCGGACAGCGTACTCGTACTAATTCTCGTACCCGCAAAGGTAAGAAAAAGACCGTTGCCGGTAAGAAGAAGTAATCTGTAAGGTGGAGGTAAAGTAACGTGGCTACCGTAAAAAAGCGGAAAGAGAAAAAGAGCGTTTATGAAGGTAATGTTTACATTCAGGCAACGTTCAATAATACAATTGTAACAATTACCGATCTGAAGGGTAATGCTCTGTCATGGGCTTCTTCAGGCGGATTAGGCTTCCGCGGAGCAAAAAAATCTACTCCGTTTGCAGCACAGTCAGTAGCAGAAACTGCGGTTCAAAAAGCAGTAAACTACGGCTTGCGTGAAGTTCATGTGTATGTTAAGGGTCCCGGTGTAGGACGCGAATCTGCCGTCCGTTCTCTTGGCGCACTCGGTTTAAAGGTAAAGTCAATTTCAGATGTTACTCCGATTCCCCATAATGGATGCCGCCCCAGAAAAACACGCCGCATGTAACGAAGGAGAACTGGAAGAATGGCTAAATATCTTGGTCCTGTTTGCAGGCTTTGCAGAACAGAACAAAAAAAATTATTTTTAAAGGGCGAACGCTGTAAGAGCGATAAATGTCCTTTAAACAGAAAACGCGGAGTTCCCGGAAAAGATCCTAAGGGTAGAATAGGCAAACGCAGTGAATACGGCCTTCAACTTCGTGAGAAGCAAAAACTTAAGAGAATGTACTGTATGATGGAAAAACAATTCCGCCTTACATTTGATAAAGCTCAAAGAATGAGCGGAATAACCGGTGAAAATCTTGTACAGCTTTTAGAAGGCAGACTAGATAACGTTGTTTTTAGAATGCACTTTGCTTCGAGTCGCTCTCAAGCACGTCAACTTGTTTCCCATGGTCATATTTTGGTAAATGGAAAAGTAGTTGATATTCCAAGTTATATTGTAAAACCTTCCGACATTATTGAAGTGAAGGAAAACAGTAAAAAATTTGTTGTAATTCTTGACGCGCTTAAAGAAGTTTCAAAGTCCGGTGTAGTTTCTTGGATTGACCTGGATATAGATGCACAAAAGGGAACCTTTCTATCGTATCCCCGTCGTGCAGATGTAACAGATCTTGCCGATATTAAAGAACAGCTCGTCGTTGAGCTCTATTCAAAATAAGGAGTTCTGATGGCCCGCAAAAATCTGCTTAAAGGATTTAAAAAACCTAAAGGGATTAATTTTGAGCATATTGAAACGAGTCCAAATTATGGAAAATTTACGGCATATCCCTTTGAGACCGGTTTTGGTACAACTGTTGGAAATACCCTTCGTAGAGTATTGCTCTCTTCAATACAGGGGTACGCAATAAGCTCTGTTCGTATAACTTCATACGATGCGGATGGAGTTCCACATGTAATTTCCAGTGAATTTGAAACAATACCTAATGTTGTTGAAGATACCCTGGAAGTATTGAATAGCCTAAAACAGATTCGTTTGCGGCTTCCCGAAGACGTTGAACAGGAAACTTTTTTGTTTGAGTTCAAGGGCTCCGGAGATGTTACAAGCGATATGCTGGATCGCGGTACACAGCTTGAAGTTTTTACAAAGAAAATGCATCTGTTTACCATGATGGATGGTGCAAATATTGAATTTGAAATCCAGGTTGATCTTGGCAGAGGGTATGTTCCTGCAGAAGTTAATGAGCATTATATTGAAGTTGTTGGAACAATCCCGATGGATGCAATATTTACTCCTATTCCAAAGGTAAAGTATACTATTGAGCCCTGCCGTGTCGGACAGAGAAATGATTATGATAAACTCGTAATTGAAATCTGGACAGACGGTACTATTACTCCTGATGATGCATTAGCTGAAGCTGCAAAAATAGCAAAGGATCACTTTGCAATATTTGTAAACTTTAATGACTCCGAAGTAGGGCGGGGCGATGATCTTGATGAAGAAGATGAAAGAATTCGTCAAATATTGAATACCCCGGTTGAAGAGTTGGAATTATCCGTTCGTTCTTCTAATTGTCTTAAAAATGCAAATATCCGTACAATCGGAGAACTTACAAAAAAGACAGAAGATGATATTGCTAAAACCCGTAACTTCGGAAAGAAGAGCTTGACAGAGATTAAGGAAAAGCTCAACGAGTGGAATCTTAGTCTCGGAATGACAGATTACAGCCACTTAAAGACTGCTGTCAATTTATCAAAGCAGAAGGAAGAATCAGATGAATCATAAGAATGGTTTTAATCCGCTTTCAAGAACAACGGCCCACAGAAGGGCAATGTCTAGAAACATGGTAACTTCACTGTTCCGTTTTGAGCGCATTACAACAACGAAAGCTAAGGCCCTTGAGGTAAGGAAAGCTGCTGAAAAACTGATTACACGAAGCAAAATTGATTCTGTACATAACAGAAGGCAAGCTGCACGTTTTATTCAAGATGAAATTATTTTGGCAAAACTATTCACTGAAATTGGTCCAAGAATGAAGGATCGCAACGGTGGATATACCAGAGTATTAAAACTCGGTTTTCGTCAAGGTGATGCAGCAGATATGGTTATTCTCGAATTAGTTGACTATGCATTGGATAGCAATAAAAAAGTCGAGAAGAAAGAAACAAAAGCTAAAAAAGCTGAAGCTAAAAAAACGGAGACAAAGAAAGCAAAAGCTGAAGTCTCTGAAAAAGTAGCTGAGTAATAAGGAACGTATATGTCTAAACCTTTTCGTGGACAAGCTATTCGTGAGCTTCCTGCTCATGGTCGCGGTACTTGCGCAAGATGCAAAAAAGAGGGTGTAAAGATCCTTTATGATCAAGAAATTAATGGCGCTAAAGCAAAGATTTGTAAAATCTGCAAAGCTTCCATTAAAAATGGAAAGACTGTTTAATAATTAACATGTCCTTCGTTAAGCTGTCTCCAGGTATAATGCCGCGGTGAGACAGCTTTATTTTTTTTAAACTCCTCTACAACTATGATGAACCTTGCTTTCCTAGTGGACATGTAGGGTAAAAAAAGATATATTTTAAATATATTTTTCTAGGAGGAAAAGGATGAAAAAGGCAATCAAAGTATTAAGTGTTTTAGCACTTGTACTGATTATGTTCACAGGTTGTGCAAAAAAGGATGCTGATTCTATTAAGATCGGCGGTATTTTTCCGCTTTCAGGCCCTGTAGCAGTCTATGGTGTTGAAGCTAAAAACGGTATTGAACTTGCAATTGAAGAAATTAATGCAGCCGGCGGTATAAATGGAAAAAATGTTGTATTAATTTCTGAGGATGATGAAGGAAACCCGGAAAAAACTGTCAATGCATTTAAGAAGTTAACTACTAAAGATAAAGTAACTATGATTATTGGTTCTTTAACTTCAGGATGTACAGCTGCAATTACAACACTGGCACAGAATCAAAAAGTTCTTTTAATAGCACCTGCAGCTACAATGGAATCTATAACAGATGCTGGTAATTTTATTTTCAGGGCATGTTTTATCGATCCTTTCCAGGGTACTGTCGGAGGTAAATTTTCTGCAGAAACTTTAAAAGCTAAAAAAGCAGCAGTTCTTTATGATGTTGCTAATGATTATTCAATCGGCTTATATGAAAACTTTAAAAAAGCCTTTTTAGCTTCGGGCGGAATTATGGCAGCAGAGGAATCATACACAACTAATGATATGGACTTTAATGCCCAGATTACCAAAATAAAAAAAGCTAATCCCGATGTAGTGTATCTTCCCGATTATTATGCAACCGTTGCTTTAATTGCTAAACAGCTTCGTGCACAGGGAGTTAATGCGTCAATAGTCGGAGCCGACGGATGGGGCGGAATTGTTGATAATGCAGGGGACGAAATTCTTAATGGTTTTTACTCTGATCACTATGCTGCAGATTCAACAGATCCCAAAGTTGTATCTTTTGTAAATTCATACAAGAATAAGTATAATTCAACTCCTGTTTCTTTTGCAGCTCTTGGTTATGACAGTATGTACATTATTAAAGATGCTATTGTAAATGCAGGAAGCACTGATGCTTCTGCAGTACGCGATGCTGTTGAAAAAACAAACGGTGCGTATGTTACCGGTAAACTTACCTTTGATGCAAAACGCAATCCTGTAAAGTCTGCTGTTATGATGGAAATTGTAAAAGCAGAAGGTAAATTAACCCCTGTTTATAGAGCAACAGTTAATCCCTAATTAAGGTTCGATTCTTAAATAAGTTAACCCGGAAAATGATAAAGTGTAATAAGCTGAGTCATTTTCCGGGTTTTTTTATGAAATATTTATCAATTATTTAATGCTGAATATCATATTTTTAAGTTTCTTTATATCAGCAATCATTATGTATTTACGTAAATTGAGATTCAGGGTAAAATGGTATGAATTTAGGAGGCCTCGTGGAAAGCTCTTCAATGATTATACAACAGGTGATAAATGGTATATCGCTTGGAAGTATTTATGCCCTTATTGCACTGGGCTATACTATGGTTTACGGCATTGTAAAATTAATTAACTTTGCGCACGGTGATCTGCTTATGGTCGGGGCTTATGCAGGTTATTTTGTACTTCGTCAGTTTGGCGCTAGCCCTCTAGTGTTTTTTTTAGCAATACTTTTTGCAATGCTGGTCTGTGCCGTTTTTGCCATTTTAATAGAGAGATTTGCGTACAGACCTTTACGCAATGCTCCAAGATTAAATTCTCTCATTACCGCAATTGCTGTTTCTCTAATTTTGCAAAATGGTGCACGAGTAATACCCTTTATAGGACCGAATCCCCGCCAGTATATAACACTGTCGACGGTTATGGTCGATTTTGGTTTTGTTTCTATTTCAAACATTCAGCTGATCGTTATTATTCTTTCCGCAGTTCTTATGATTCTTCTAACATATATTATCAATTTTACTAAAACGGGAAAGGCTTTGCGTGCGGTATCGTGGGACATGAAGGCCGCTAGTTTAATGGGCATTCCTGTAAATAAAACCATTGCTTTTACCTTTGCTTTAGGCGCTGTTCTTGCCGCTGTAGGCGGGGTTTTGTATGCGACAGCCTACCCGCAGATTAATCCTACAATGGGAACGATGCCCGGCTTGAAGGCCTTCGTCGCAGCTGTTTTGGGCGGGATCGGCTCAATTCCCGGTGCTATGATCGGCGGTTATATTCTTGGAATTGCAGAGACGATGACCAAGGGCTTTTTATCATCTCAGTTTGCAGATGCAATATCTTTCGGTATTTTAATCATCATTCTGTTGGTAAAACCGACCGGATTAATGGGTAAAAACATGAGGGTTAAGGTCTAAAGGAAGTAATTATGAAAAAAACATTGGCTTCATATAGAAATTTGGTTATTCCCGGCTGTTTTGCCCTTGCTGCAGTAATACTGCCCTCGATCGGGATTAAAATTGGAATAATTGACGCATATATAGCACAGGTAATAACACTTGCAGGTATAAATGCAATATTGGCTATTAGTGTTAATATTGTTTGCGGTATAACAGGACAGCTTTCTTTAGGGCAGGCAGGGTTTATGGCAATAGGGGCATATGCCTGTATTATTTTGACAGAGACGGCCGGAATCCCCCTTCCTATAAGCATTCTTCTTGCCGGCCTTGTAACTTCCGGAGCGGGCTTTCTCATAGGCTTTCCGACCCTGAAATTGACAGGCGACTACCTGGCCATTGTAACGCTCGGGTTCGGTGAAATTATTAGAGTTTTTTTGGTTAATTTGAAATCTCTTACCGGAGGGGCAAACGGAAAAAGATTTACCAATAGTTCTGCGGTTTTTCTATCACTTAATGCTGATATTGCCTATCTTGTAATAATTGCTTCTCTAGTGTTAATAATTGTTTTTTTGCAGAACTTTATACGTTCCACCTACGGTAGAGCTATTTTAGCAGTACGTGAGGATGAAATTGCCGCAAATTCAAATGGAATCGGCGTTTTTAAGTATAAGATGACAGGCTTTGTTATAGCGTCCTTCGTGGCTGGAATTGGAGGAGCCTTATATGCTCCGTTTATTGGTTTTATTAAGCCCGAGATGGCTTCTTTTAACCGCAGTATTGAATACTTGATATTTGTTGTTTTAGGCGGTATGGGGTCAATAACAGGATCAATTTTAGCGGCCTTTGTGTTAACGTATCTGCAGGAGTTCCTTAGATTCCTGAGGGATTACAGACTCTTAATTTATCCGCTCATCTTGATTTTCGTAATGCTTTTTAGGCCGCAGGGACTACTTGGTATGAAGGAATTATCGTTTGTAAAAACATGGGACAATTTCAGAATATTTCTTAAAAATCCTGCAAAATTTAAGGTAATAAAAGATAAGTTTACTTCTAACAAAGGAGAAAAAGATGCAAAATAAAAATCTCATTCTCCAGGCAAATGATATTTCTATTGTTTTCGGCGGACTGCGGGCTGTAAGTAATTTTTCCTGTGAACTATACAAGGGCGAGCTTGTAGGTTTAATCGGACCAAACGGCGCCGGTAAAACAACCGTGTTTAACATGCTATCAGGAATTTATACACCAACAGAGGGTGAAATTACTTTTTGGGATAAAAACGGACATATTCATCTGGTTGGTAAAAAGCAGCCTGCGCAATTGAATAAGTTTGGAATTTCCAGGACTTTTCAAAATATCAGACTTTTTAATAATCTTACTGTCGAAGATAATGTTCGAATAGCGCTTCATGCACATAGAAAGGTAAACCCTCTCGATGTTCTTTTTCGAACTCCCCGGTTTTCGCGCGATGAAAAAATGATGAGCGAAAGAACGGAGCAGCTTTTAGCATTATTTAAAATTGATTCAAAGAAATTTGAGCTTGCAAAAAATCTGCCCTACGGTGAACAGCGAAAGCTGGAAATAGTGCGTGCTTTGGCTGCCCGCCCATCGCTGCTGCTGCTGGATGAACCTGCAGCCGGTATGAACCCTCAAGAAACTGATGAGCTCATGAAATTAATTGCCTTTATTAGAAAAGAATTTGATGTTACGATTCTGCTTATTGAGCACGATATGCATCTTGTTATGGGAATTTGCGAGCGCCTCATTGTATTAGATTATGGAAAGATCATTGCAGAAGGAAACCCGCGGGATGTTAGAAAAGATCCTGTTGTAATCAAGGCCTATCTTGGCGAGGAGGCTATTAAAGATGCTTAGTGTAAAAGACTTAAAAGTTCATTATGGAGCAATTCAGGCGCTTCGCGGAATAAGTTTTAATGTAAATGAAGGAGAGATTGTTACACTGATCGGTTCTAATGGTGCGGGTAAGACCACAACTCTTCATGCTGTATCAAATATTATTGCCAAGACAAGCGGCACCATCATATTTGAAGGAGAAGATATTACACGTAATCCTCCAGATGCTATTGTGAAGACCGGGCTTGTCCAGGTTCCGGAAGGCAGGCGTGTTTTTGCTAATTTGACGGTTAAGGAAAATCTGGAGATGGGCGCATTTACCCGGAGGGATAACAAAGAAATAAAAAGAGATATGGAAAAGGTCTATTCTCTTTTTCCCCGTTTAAAAGAAAGAATGAGGCAGCTTTCAG
>JAKJFV010000003.1:0-5198 GCA_022704725.1 Spirochaetota bacterium | reverse complement strand
GCACCTTATCCGGGGGAGAGCAGCAGATGCTAGCAATGGGCAGGGCTCTTATGTCTAAGCCGCGTCTTTTGCTTCTGGATGAACCGTCAATGGGTTTAGCGCCTATTCTGGTTGAGGAAATATTTTCAATTATTAAGACAATTAATGAGAACGGGACAACCATTTTACTTGTCGAACAAAATGCCTATAAGGCCCTTGCTATTGCCGATTCTGCCTATATTTTGGAAACCGGATCAGTTGCAAAAGAAGGCAGAGCAGAAGACTTGATTTTAGATGAAGATGTTAAAAAAGCTTATCTTGGTACATAAAATTATAATTCTTTGAGATATTAGTCTTATGGAGGTTTCTATGATAGTTGCCAGTGTTATGACGAAAAATCCGGTTTATGTAAGTCCGGATATGTCTGTTAATGATGTTAAAGAATTAATGTCAAAAGAAAAAATTGGAAAACTCCCTGTGTTGGATAAAAATGAACGGCTTGTGGGTATTATAACCAAAAAAGACTTAATAAAAGCCGGACCTTCTTCCGGGACAACGTTAGATATGTATGAAATCAGCTACCTTCTTGCCAAATTGAAGGTGGAAAAAGTCATGCAGAAAAATGTAATAAGTGTACAGGAAACAGAGGTTGTAGAAGAGGCCGCCCGTATTATGGCAGACGGAGAAATAGGCTGTCTTCCTGTTATGAAGGGTTCTCTACTCACAGGAATTATTACCGAAAGCGATCTTTTTCATGCATTTGTCGATATGTTTGGAGCACGCCATGCGGGGGTACGTGTTTCATTCTGTCTTGATGAAAAACCCGGGCAGCTTGCTAAATTTACTCAAAAAATTGCAGAAGCCGGAGGAAATCTTGTTTCTGTTGTTACCGGCGAGTGCTGCGATGTAACTAAAAGGCAATGTACCTGTAAAATTACCGGTATCAGTATGGAAAGTGTAAAAAAATCCCTTGATGAAATTAGTGCTGTTATTGAAGATATTAGACTTATGAAGTAATAAAAACGGTTATATCCCTCATGTGATATGCGGGATATAACCTTGGATTTTGCCAGCCGGGTTTAATTTCGGCGTATATCAGTTTATGCAGAAATCTGTATGGTTCTTGCCTGGGCTTCAGGTTTTCTCGGAATAGTGATTGACAGTAATCCGTTTTTGAATCCTGCACTTACTTTCTCTTCGTCAATATCATTCGGCAGAGTAAATCTTCTTGAGAAGCATAACTCTTTTCTTTCCCGGATGAGCCATTCTCCGTCTTTTTTTTCTTCTTTTTTGTCTTCCTTCTTTGAAGAAATTGAAAGAACCTTGTCTTTAAGATTAATTTCTACATCTTTTTCTGTAAAGCCGGGAAGTTCCATATCCATTATGTAGGAATCTTTTGTTTCCTTTACATCCACTCTGGGAGATCCTGCACTTGTAAGTGACGGTGTAAAGTCGCCGAAGTTTTTGTCAATTGCATCAAAAAGATCCGATGTAAATCTGGGTGTGAATAATGATAAAGCGTTCATGGTAATACCTCCATAGTTATTTTATTTATTTTTCAGCTATCAGCTGATTTCGTAAATATTATTGCAAATACTGTGCCAACTTATGGTTTGTAAATTGGAAATTGTAAAGTATTGTAATATAAGAAAATAAACTTTATGCTGTTTATCAATCAGTATTCGTATGAATCATGCATCCTCTTTTTCCGGCCAATGAGTCATAATGAAACTTGAGGATTGTGTCAAAATAACACATACATCTATGGAATAATGTTTTCTTTGAGAAAATATGATACGTTTAACCCTTTTTCTTTTTTGAAATAATGATTATTATTATAGTGATGGATAGTAATGTTGAAAAATTGATAGAATTGTATATCCGCACTCAGGAAAATCCATTTCGAGAGACCGATATTCTGCCGTTTTTAAAAATAAACAGATTAAAAATTGCACGGGATGAGCTGCATTCTTATTTGTCAATGCATCCTTTGGTATTTTCGAGTGATGCCGGTTTCTTTTATACGCGGGCTGGTTTTTTTACTGATAAAGTATTTTCTTTTAAACCTGAAAGATTTGAAGTGGAACAGGGAATTTTAGTTTGCGGACACCGCTGTATGCCTTTCGTTGATCCGGAAATGCTTCCTCATGAAATTAAATTTATAGCTGAGGATTCTATATTGGAAAGAAAGGTAACTATTCAAAATCTTTCAAATGTATATTCGTTATACAGTCTTTGGGGCGATGAATATATTCCTCAATTTTTTTCACTTGATCCTGCAAATGAAGGCAGTGATTTTAGCCTTACCGATTATGAGCTCCCTCAGGAAATTGGAATTACTGTTAATGATGCAGGTGAGCTTTTTAAAAAATGGGATTTTTGTTTTGGCGATAGAATTGTTGCCAGGGTTTTGGATTGGAATACAGGACTTGTATCACTGGAACATAAAAAACATATGAGAGGAAATGTTTTTGAATTATCTGAAGAGGATAAACTTAGAGAGGGCTGGAAAAAAGATTTTGAAAAGGCTCTTTCTGAATCTCTTTCAATATGGGGGCCGCGGGATTCTATTGACGAGCAGCTGGTAAGCACTTATCTGCAGGATCTTCCTCATTTATGTGTTCCATATTGTGCATCGATCAGCGAAGTACTGCAGAGTTCGTCTAAATTTGAAATAAGTCAATATGGTGTTGAAAGCCGGATATGGTTTAAGGGAGAAGAGATACCTGCCTGGGGAGAATGGCTTGAGCAGGAGGATTTATCTGATGATTATCCCGAAGAGGATGAGCTTTTCCCTGTTCCAGATTATGTAATAAATGAATATATTGCAGATCTTTTTTTCATGAAAGAAGAATCGGCTGGTTCAATCATCCAAAAAATTATTCCGGACTATGAAATTTTATCGAAAACGGACTATAATATTCTGTTGTTGCTTTTAGAAAAAAAGCGTGCTAGTATGCGGAAAGAGTATAATTGGTTTGCCGATTATCATATTGGTGAAATACGTCATAGAACGCTTGTATTGTATTCTAAACTGCTTCGCTTAGTACATGACCTGGAAAATTCGGGTGTTGATATTGCCCGTTTGAGTCAGCAGCAGCTGGTTGTGCTTTCACAGCTCGTTGCACATATGAGCAGGCTTATCAGTTCTTTTTCGCAGGATGAATTTATTAATGAGAAAAATCTCCATGCTTTGAGTGTTTCACTTGAAGGTATGGAAATGAGTTATGATGAAACAAGTGAAGTTTTGTCGGAAGAAATTAAAATATGCAGAAAAGATACTTTTAAATTAGTAGGGAATTCGGAGGATGCAGATGGATGTTGATGTAAATTTAGGCGAACTAATACACCGCGGAGGTGTTTATTTTAATGTTAAGGGCAAAACTCCACAGGAAATTTACCATACGATTTCAAAGGCTGCTCATTTGCCCGCAGAATTATCCTCTGAAACATTATACAATGAACTTTGTCAGAGAGAAGAACTTATGAGTACTGCCGTCGGGAATGGAATAGCCTTGCCCCATCCGAGATATCCCCTATTGAAGAAGTTGGATGAACAGAGGATAATAGTGTGTTTTCTGGATAATCCTTTAATAATGAATGCTCCTGATGCAAAACCTGTATATGTGATGCTGATTTTACTTACAAGCAGTTCTCAGGTACATTTGAAAGTGCTATCCCAGCTGGCTTTTTTGTTTCAAAAAAAGGAATTCCGCTCAATTCTGGAAAAGAAGCCCGGCGAATCGGAACTTATAACGGCTGTTAAAAAGAATCTTTAGCCGGTAAAATAATAAATGGAAGGACATGTACATGAACACGAAATCTCTTGATGCTGTTGCAAAATCTATCCGCAGTTTATCTATGGATGCAATTCAAACTGCTAAATCCGGACACCCCGGTCTTCCCCTTGGCTGCGCAGAACTAGCGTCTGTGTTATACGGCGAAGTTATGAAGCACAATCCTCTGGATTCTAAATGGATTGACCGCGACCGTTTTGTTTTATCGGCAGGACATGGATCGATGCTTCTTTACTCAATACTGCATCTTAGCGGCTATGATCTTTCTGTTGAGGATATTAAAAAATTCCGCCAGGTTGGTTCAAAATGCCCGGGGCATCCTGAGTTTGGAATGACTGATGGTGTAGACTCGACAAGCGGACCTCTTGGTCAGGGTATTGCAATGGCTGTTGGTATGGCAATCGCAGAAACAATGCTTGCTTCAAAATTCAATACCGCACAGCACAAAATTGTTGATCATTATACTTATTCTCTCATGGGAGAAGGCTGTCTTATGGAAGGTGTTGCCTCTGAAGCTTCAAGCCTCGCAGGACATCTTAAACTGGGCAAGTTAATTGTATTCTATGATGAAAATAAGATAAGTATTGACGGTTCAACAGATATTACCTTTACAGAAGATGTTGCCAAACGCTATGAAGCATACGGCTGGCAGGTTCTTAAGGGTTCTATGTATGATTATGCTCAGATTGCAGGTCTTGTCGAACAGGCTAAAAAGGATGATCGTCCGTCCTTTATCATGCTTAAATCTCAAATTGGTAAAGGTGCTCCCACTGTAGCAGGAACATCGGCTGCACATGGTGCTCCTATTGGTGTAGACGGTTGTATCGAAGCAAAGAAAAATCTCGGATTAAATCCTGATGAAATGTTCTTTGTAGATAAGGAAGCTTATAAATATTTCAACGAAAAAAAATCTGTACAGAAAAAACAATATGAAGCATGGAATTCTCTCTTTAACGAGTGGGCTAAGGCCAATCCGGATCTAAAAAAAGAATGGGATGCCTATATGAATGGAACTGCACTTAATGAAGTACAGGATCTCAGTTTTAATACAGGGGATTCTGCTGCAACCCGTTCATCAGGCGGTTCGGTTCTTACTCTTCTTGCTGAACGGTATCCTAATTTAGTCGGCGGTTCTGCCGACTTGCAGGGTCCGAACGTTACAAAAATTAAGAATACAAAAGATTATTCTGCAGAAAGCCGAGACGGAAGATACATACGTTATGGTATTCGTGAGTTTGCTATGGCTGCGGTCTCTAATGGTATTCAGCTTCACGGTGGTTTGCGTGCCTTCTGTGCAACCTTCTTAATATTCTCCGATTATGCACGCCCTGCAATGAGATTGTCGGCCCTTATGAAGCTGCCGGTTCTTTATGTAATGACCCATGATTCAATTTTTATTGGCGAAGATGGTCCGACACATCA
>JAKJFV010000039.1 GCA_022704725.1 Spirochaetota bacterium | reverse complement strand
GCAGAAAACAGCAATCGATATTGTAATACTCGATCTTGTAATGCCGGAAAAAGACGGATACGCAGTTCTAAAGGAAATGAGGGAAGATCCCGTTTTAAAAAACATACCGGTCATAGTTGTAAGCGCCTCAGGTGAAGTTGACGGAGAGTTTATTTCACTGGAATTAGGAGCTACTGACTTTTTAGTAAAACCGGTTAAACCTCATATTGCACGGCTTAGGGTACAGAACATACTTGCACGACAAGAAACAGACAGACTTCTTATTCAAAATGCAATGATGAAACAGCAGCATGAAGAGGAGCGTATTTTATTAAACCTCATAACTCAGTCGAAGAATGAGTATCAGCAGCTTGTCGAATATGACCAGCTTACCGGCATCTATAACCGGCAGATGTTTATGGCAAAAACTCAAGAAATGCTCGAAAAAAACAGATCAGTTTCCTATGTCCTTGTTCGCTTTGATATTGAAAAATTCAAGGTAATTAATGAACTTCTGGGACATCAGGAAGGAGATGCTTTACTAAAATATATTGCGGGTGTCCTTAGAAAACATATAGGGAAAAACGGTACCTACGGAAGACTCGAGGCTGATGTTTTTGTCATGTGTTTTCCACATTCAGAGGAAAATGTCTCTTTAATGATAGAAAAGTATCTTGAGAATATGAGGCATTACAGCCTTAACATTGAAATTATACTTTGTTTCGGTTTGTACATTATTCACGACATAACAGTACCTGTTGACCTCATGATTGACCGTGCAACGCTTGCCCTCAAGACTATCAAGGGAAACTACATAACCCGCTATGCCTATTACGATGACATTCTTCGACAGAAACTTATGGAAGAGCAGGAAATTGTAAATGAGATGAAGGATGCTTTGACGACCGGACAGTTTTTGGTCTACCTTCAGCCTAAATGCAGTTTAGATACAGAGAAAATTGTAGGAGCAGAAGCCCTGGTCAGATGGAAACACCCGACAAAAGGCCTCATCCCTCCGGGAAAGTTTATACCGGTCTTTGAAAAAAACGGTTTCATAATGGAACTTGATGCCTATATTTGGGAAGAGACCTGCAAGCTTATAAAAAAATGGATAGATAACGGAAAAACAGTACTTCCTATATCGGTAAACATATCACGGGTAAATCTGTATAATCCTCAGCTTGTAACCATTATTCGGGAGCTTGTAGAAAAATACGGTATTCCTCCCCATCTTCTTGAACTTGAAATTACCGAAAGCGCTTATACAAATAATGCCTTCAAGCTCATCGATGTACTCAATGAATTTCATGAACACGGTTTTACCGTAATGATGGACGATTTCGGATCAGGCTACTCTTCTCTTAATATGCTCAAAGATATTCCCGTCGATGCACTCAAAATTGACCTTAACTTTCTTTCCGGGGCAGACGCGCTCGGCAGAGGAAAAAATATTTTATCTTCTGTCGTAGGAATGTCACGGTCAATAAATCTTCCGACTATTGCCGAGGGTGTTGAAACAAAGGAACAGGCTGACTTTTTAAGAAGTATTGAATGCCATCGGGCACAGGGATATTTTTTCTTTAAGCCAATGCCTATTGCAGAATTTGAAAAAGCTGTTTTAGACGGTAAATAGAAGAATTACACCAACAAAGAAAAAAGGAGCTGTCCGGGGAGTAACAACTCTCAAGACAGCTCCTTTTCATATAGTTTGATCTGTCTGTAATGACAAATCATTCTTAATACTCGTGAATAGCAAAGATACCTATTTTTTCATCCCGTCAAAAGCCTTTTCGACCACCGCAGGGTCAACTTTCTTTGTAAACAAGCTTACAACAGGAACAACAATGAAGGGTATAATCATTGCAATAGATGAAGCAAGGGGAGAATTTGCCGCTCCGAGGACCATTGTTAAAATTATTGCAGACCCTGCGCCGCAGTACATTCCGGCATAGGCTCCAACCTTCGTAATTTTTTTGCTGAAGATTCCCAAAATATACGGAGCCATAAAGGAGCCCGATAAAACACCCCATGACAAAGACATCAAAGTTACAATAAAACCTATCTGCATCTTAGATATTAGATACGAACATAAAATAAATACACCGGATAATATACGCATCATCAAGAGTGATTGCTTTTCTCCCACTTCTTTATGCAGATAGCCCTTATAGAGATCGATGGTTATTGCAGAGGATGAAACAAGAATGATGGATGCAAGGGTGGACATAGAAGCCGACAATACGAGAAGCATTATGACAGCCAAAAGAGCTTCTGGAAGCTGCTGTGATAATAAGGTTGGAACAATCATATCAAAGTTTATTGAACCGTTTGCAAGACGCGGCAGCGTTGAAAGATCAAAAAAAACATGACTCATAGCACCGGTAAAATAAGCCGAAACCCCAATAATGAGGGCAAAAATTGTGGTAATTAAAGCGGCTTTGGGAATTACCTGTTCATTTTTAATTGCATAGAATTTTTGAACCATCTGAGGCAGACCCCATGTTCCAAAACTTGTCATAAAAATAAGAGATGCTATGGTGATCCATGAGGGCTGCTGTGCTAGAGGCACATGAACTTCATAATTTGTTTTAATAGTTGTTATAGCTTCTCCAAGACCGCCGGCCTTATAGGTAATTACAATAACCATTCCTATGGCACCTGCAAGCATGATAAAACCCTGAATAAAATCTGTTACAGTTACGGCAAAGTAGCCGCCGAGTACCAGATAAATTCCGGTAATCGCAACAAGAATTATGAGGGCGAAATCGAACGAAATATTAAAAGTAGTTTCAAAAAGATGTCCTAATCCTTTAAATACCGAAGCTGAATAGGGCAGAAGAAAAATAAAAATGAGAAGAGCCGCAAGCATCTTCATATGATCACTGTTATAACGTGCTTCCAAAAATTCGGGCATAGTCATGGTGTTAAGATTTTGCGTCATCCGGCGTGTGCGTTTAGCAAATAAAAGCCAGGCAAGCATGGCGCCAAGAAGAGCATTTCCAATACCTATAAGTACAGCATTTAATCCGAAACCCCATCCCTGTTTGCCGGCAAAACCGATAAATACTACCGCAGAAAAATACGTTGTACCGTAGGCAAATGCAGATACCCAGGGGCCGATCGAACGTCCTCCCAGAAAAAAATCATTCAGGGTGGATGTTTTTCTCATTCCCCAAACACCTACTGCTATCATTATAAGCAAAAATACTAGCAGTAAAATTAAACTATACATGGTTCCTCCTCTTAGAAACGCCGTCAGCTTTATGAGCAATTCAGCTGGAATAAAGTATTTTTAATTATAATTAAGAAACTGCTAAATAGCAACAAAAAAATGGCAGATGAAAACTTTTGAAGTTGAAAATCAAAAATCATAGTGTTGTAAAAAAATGATTTTTCATGTAAAATGTGATTTCTTACGATCCATTAGCTCAGTTGGATAGAGCGGTTGCCTCCTAAGCAGCAGGTCGGACGTTCGATTCGTCTATGGATCGCTTAAACCGGACTGGCATAAGCCCAACGGCTTTAGCCGTAAGGCTTATGCCTGCCGGTTAAGCGGGCGTACAGCGGACGTAAGTCTGCAAAGCAGACTTACGCCGCCGCACTCTACGTTAAACCCGATAAAAATAAAAAAGCCTTCGGCGGTGAGCCGAGGGCTTTTTATTTTTACGGGTTAACGCATAGGGGGGGGAAAAGCATATTCTGTTCGCACCCTGAACGGATGCTCAGGGGAGAGCTGGTTCACGCATTGGGGGAGAAGCATATTCTGTTCGCATCCTGAACGGATGCTCAGGGGGAGAGCTGGTTCACGTTTGCGCAACCGCCTAATGGATTTGCTCTGTTTTTGCCGGGTAAAAAGAGGGCCCAAGCTAAATCCGCAGTTGTTAGAAGTATGATTCTTCTGAAGTCATATTAATATTCATTTTTAATAATTTTGCTAAACTTGCCATTTCTTTATCAAATGTATTTAACGTAAATTCTTCTTGTGAGACCAGCTTACTAAATTCGATGGCAGTAGATATATGGATTGCATCTAAAGTTTTACATTTTGCTGCTTCTTTTTTTAGTAACATTATTTTTTCAATATCTTCATCGATTATTCTAATATTAATTTCTTGAAAATATTCATTTAATTCACTTGTTTTCTTTGATAGCCATGAAGTATGTAATTTTGTCTTATTATGTTCATATGTTCGCCGTAATACTGTTATTGTTTCTAGTTTTAATAATATTGAACTTACCCGGATTGAGGCATTATTCCATAAAGCCAATGCCTCATTTTTCCTTTTTTCATCGAGCAAAATAGCCAATAGTATGCTGGAATCAAAATAATCTAACAACTATCTACTCTGCCTTATTTGCCTGATATTCAGATATCCAATTAATATCAGAAATTGTATCGGTTTCAAGCCTTAATGATTTATTACGTTTTGCACGTAATAGTTTTCCAGAATCAGATAATAATTGGAGCTGATCCTCAATTTTTGTGTTTCCGACATCGGCTTTTGGAAGTGAAATCTCTGCTATAACTTTATTATGTTCTGTTATTAACACTCTTTCTCCCATTTTTACGTGTTTTAGGTATTGAGAAAGTTGATTTTTTAAGTCTCTTATTCCAACTGCTATCATATCATTATAATATAGCCATAATAGCTACATTGTCAAGATTATCACTATATTCAGCACTTTTCTTAACTTCTTATTGGAAATTCATTTTTATTTTTCCGTGCGGGGCGTCATTATAATACATAGAATAGGGGGTGAGAGGCCGTTGTGTTCGCATCCTGAACGGATGCTCAGGGGGTGAGGCGTTTTTTGTTCGCATCCTGAACGGATGCTCGGGGGGGGAGAGCTGGTTCACGAATAGGGGTAGAACGGGTTAATAAAAACGGCTTACAAAAAAGAATGTTCTTCTTTGTAAGCCGTTTTCTGCATCATAACGATGGTTAGCGTTTAGATACTATTAAAAGAGCACCCAGTACCAGCAGATGAGAAGAAAGACTTCTTGAAAAAGCAAGAAAGGCGCCCAGATCATTGAAGGCTCCGTTTAAAAGTCCGCCCTTACCCATTATATCTACCAAAACAAGAACTACAATCCAAAGAGCCATAATTATAAGAAGGATTATGTCTGTAAATTTTCCGGTGTCAATAAAAAAGTTTATTGCTAAAAAAGCCCCAGCAATTAATTCGCATATTGCCAGAATAACAATAATTATGGTTGCAGCATCTTTACTCTCGACAAGCTGATCAACGGCAGAAACAAGCTCGTTTCCAGTGTATCCGGCTGCAGCTCTGTTGATAGTTGCACTAATTTTTGTACCCAAAGATGCATCAGATGAATAGGTGATCTGCAGGGCTTTAATGCCTGAAAACACAAGAAATAACGCCAGCGCAAGCTGAAGTACGATTACACCTAAATTTTTCTTCTTAGAAACTGCCATACTTACTCCTTTAATTTGACGACACTTATGCCGCTCGTAACAATTATGTTTACTGTTTTCACAGTATACCTTTGATTGTAAGACCTAAAAGCATAAAAAGCAACCAAAGAATGTTATAAGAAATATTATGCAAGCATGCCGCCCCATGAAACACCAAGAGTTTTCATTAAAGCTGAATAAGAAGCAATAGTTTTCTCATCTTTATTCCCGGTATAATAAAAAACTGATGAACTTGTATGTAAACTTGTTCCATTACGGTCAATACCGCTGCTTTCAATAAGCCTGACAGCCTGTTTTACAACTCCTTCACGGGAATCTATAACAGCAACACTTGGGCCGAAAAGTTCCTGAATTTCCTTTGTAAGATGAATAAAATGAGTGCAGGCCAGAATAAGCGTATCGATGCTTCGTGATGAAAAAAAATCATACGCACCTTCAAGAGCTTTAAATCGTTCTTCTCTGGTCGAAAAAGGATATTTATGTTCAATAAAAGAAACAAGACCGGCATCTCCCCGCTTGTATACGGTACAGTCCGGTGCAAAATCACTTATCAGTTTATCGGTGTAGGGTTCCTGCACAGTCCGCTCTGTTGCTAGTAAACCTATCTTTTTATTTGTTGATATTTTTCCGGCAAGTTTAACCGCAGGAACAGTTCCGACAAAGGGAACAGAAAACCGCTCACGCAGTGCAGATAAAGCAGTTACTGACATAGTATTACATGCTATAACAATTACCTTCGGTTCAACTATTAATAAAATCTTTTCTATAAGATGAGTTAATGTCTCAATGATCCGCTCATGCGTTTTTTCACCATAGGGAAAGTTCTCTGTGTCTGCAACATACATACTTGAGTAGCCCGGATATTTTTCTGACAGATACAACATATATGGTATGCCGCCGGTTCCAGAATCAATAAAAACAAAGTCAATTTCCATGATCAGTCACCAAAAAGCGAGTTAAAAGCTTTTTTTGCATCATGTGATTTATCACTTTCAGATTTTTCTCCGTTAAAATCGGCTTTTACAGAAAACCAATCGCAAAAATTGGCCCGTTCCTTGTCCTTTACAAGTTCATCAACCGTTTCATGACAATCATAATGAGAACCGGGACTATAATGGCGGCAATTTAAACAGGAATGAAGATCTGTTCCGCAGGAACAAACACTTGAGCGGTACACAGGGATGGCGGCATCTATAGATTTTTTGCATTTCCAGCACATATCAGTATGATAATCTATTTGACTATTTTTTTGCAATGCCTTACCATATACTTATGTTTTTAATTACGTCTTGTGCGCATCCATCCTGTCAAAAATCTGCACTGTCATATTATGATGCAGACAAAGACAGCCTGCTTACCCATGAATATTGTTATGAGCATTCTCCAAAAGCTGCCGAAATTACTAATTCACTGTATGAGTATATTGCCTCGCACGATAAAATAGTCGGAATGAATGCTTCGGGAATAAGCTTTTCTAATATGGACTTAAGCGGCAAGAGGTTTTACGGGTGTAAATTCTTATACTGTACATTCATGAATATTCACTCGGAACAACTTAGGGTTCGTATGTCCATGTTCGATTTTTCAATGTTTTCTGACTGCAACCTTCTTCAATCAAATATGCAGTTTACCTCTTTTGCAGGCTCGACCTTTTCCCATGTTCTTTTTACAAACTCTGATTTAGTACATAATAATTTTTGCGGAATAACGGCGTATCAGTCTTCGTTCGATGACTCCGATTTGTATAATTCACGCTTTATTAGAGCTGTCTTAAATAATACATCACTTAGAAACTGCAATATTAAAAAAACTGCATTTTATGAAATAACACAAGATAATGTCTCTTTTAAACTGTCAAATACAAGAGAAGCCTTGTTTTCTCCGGAGGCAGCAGAATGAAAATTTATTTTCACCTTTCCCTTGAAGGTTTTTCAAACTGTTATGTCGTAACAAACCCGGAAACAAAAACTGCTCTTATTATTGATCCGGGAAAAATAACAAAGGAAATTCTTGAGCAGATAGAAATTGACCGCTACTCGCTTGAGGCTGTCTTAATTACCCACAATCATGAGAGTCATTTAAGAGGTCTTTCAACAATCCGGAAAATATATAAGCCTCAAATTTTTGCTGCAGATTACGAAGTTGCAGGCAATGATACACAGGTATTAAAAGGCGACGGGATTATTAAAGCGGCAGGATTAACAGTCGGCCATATGTCGGTTCCCGGTCATACCCCCGACTCAATGGTCTACAAGATTGGAAAGGTCTTATTCACAGGGGATGCGCTTTCTGCATCAATGCTTGGAACAACCAATAATGCCTATGCAGAAAAAATGCTGCTTTCAAATGTTCATAATAAAATATTGACTCAGCACGATGACACCATAATTATGCCCGGACACGGACCGCCCTCTTCGGTTGCTGCCGAAAAACTGTTTAATCTGTCAATCGCATTACGTCCTGTAACAGGCTTGTAAGCTCAAAGAGCTTTAAGCTCAAAGAGCTTTAAGTTCAAAGAGCTTTAAGCTTAGCTCATGACTTATTTCTGCTTACAAGGGCGAGCCGGCCTGCGGTTAATCCGTAGTGTTTAAAAATATAGTCCTGTAATTGTGAAGCGCTGTCTGTAAAACCCTGAGCCTTGGTCTGCCTGATATAGCTGGAAAGTTCAGGGAGCCCCTTAAGGACGCTGCCGCGGTTAGACATATTTATAAAATACTGCGGAGTCTGTTGTAAAGTCTGTTGTAAAAGATAGGCCATAAACTCATTTTCTATTAAATACCGGTCTTCTATATCGTAATTAAGCGTTGGTGTTATAGTAAAGTAGCCTGTTAAAAAAGCAAGGGTGCCGGGATCTGCTTGTTTGAATACTTGGGCATTATACTTACGGAATTCATCATGGGTAAAATAGATGCCGTGAAGGCACTCATGACCCAGAAGCGTGTACCGCAAAGATAAACTCGATTCCTGCGATATGCTGAGAAGCGCACCCTCCCCGCTTACTATGTTAGAACCCTCAAGTTTTAATACGCCCTGCTCCAGCAGTATATGACGAAGGAGCAGTTCCTTATCATTAAGGGGAAAGCTTTCCTTATCTGCAAGTGCAAAAAAAGACGCAAGGCTTTCGGCGCGGTAATCATGCGCATTAAAACCGTGCTGACTGCCGAGTTCTTCATCCGTAATAAGCCGTCCGGTATAGCCCTTTTTTTCAACAAAAAAGGCCAGCCTCCGCAAAAACTCATCCTGAACAGCATAATTTTTAAAATCTACAATAAGGACAGAAGGAAAAAGCTCCCAGGAAAATAACTCAAAATCATCGTTTCTCCATTCCTCAGAATCCCATAAGACAATGAGTCCGGGATCTGTTTTAAGAGGTATAAGCTGATGCGGGGCGGAAGATCTGCTTATTGAATCAAGAGTATAGGGCGATGTATACAAAAGCTCTGTGACCATCTCCTCATTGCGCGTTATAGTAAGAGATTGAGATTGCGGTACAAGCTGAGAGGCATAAAAACGAGCGCTTTTCTGAATCGGTGAACGCAATACGGTGAACGTCTCGAAACCAGTATCGAATACTACAGCGTTTCTTTGTTCTATTGCACCTGTATCCTCACTGAGATTGCGGAAAGAAGCGAGAACAAAAGATTCTTGAGGAGGCAGGCCGAGCTCAGAGCCTTGAGAAAAATCGAGACCTAAAAATCGGGCTTGCGAGGGAGAATCTGGAATGATGCCTCCCGAAGGAGCAAAACCGAATTTTCTTACATCATCTTTAAAGGACCAGCCTAAAAAGGGTTTATCTAATGACGAGGAAAGAACGCTGAGTTCCCGGCTGCTGTACACAAAAAAACCTTTTACAGGATTATCAGTCTGCAGAGGAAAAGCGAAAGATACAGATAAGGTATTGGATCCCAAGGATGAGGGGGAAACGTTCCCTTTTACCAGAGGTCTGGATG
>JAKJFV010000399.1 GCA_022704725.1 Spirochaetota bacterium | reverse complement strand
GCAACATGGGCTGTGAGTTCTGTCAAAATTACCGAATATCTATGACGGATGGAGAGCACGTGAGAAGCGCTTTTATACCTGCCGAGGAATTGGTGCAGATAGCCTGTGACAGTAAAAGTGAAGGAAACATAGGACTGGCATTTACCTATAATGAGCCTCTTATCAGTTATGAATATATTCTTGACTGCGCTCACGAAGCGCGAAAACAGGATTTGAAAATTATAGCGGTAACGAACGGCTGTTTTACTAAAGAGACTGCAGAAAAAGTTCTGCCCCATATAGATGCGCTCAATATCGATTTAAAATCTTTTAATCCCCTGTTTTATAGAAAGATGAAAGACGATTTAGAAATGGTAAAAGAGTTTATACGATTTGCTGATACAACCAGTCATGTCGAACTTACGGCATTGATTGTCAATGGGCTCAATGATGAAGAAGCAGAAATGGAACAGCTTGCTTCATGGGTTGCATCAATAGATGATGAAATACCGCTTCATGTTTCAAGGTTTTTCCCCGCATGGAAGATGACAGAAGTGCCTGCAACACCGGTAGAAAAAGTATATGAACTTGCCGCCCTTGCGCGCAGGTACTTAAAAACCGTGTATACGGGAAATTGCTAAGAAAATTACCACTGATGAACGTTAAAAAGGAAATGCTATGCACCAAATTTTAAGCTGCTTCCCGCAAGGGAAAACGAAGGCGCTCACACTGAGCTACGACGACGGAAAACTCGATGATCTTGATTTTATTGCACTTTTAGACAAATACTCTGTTCCCTGTACCTTCAATATAAACTCAGGGCTTTTAGGTAAAGACGAAGGCTGGGGAATGCATGTGAGCGAAACCGATATACGCTCGGTGTATAAAAAACACGAAGTTTCTGTTCATACGCTAACGCACCCGACGCTGCCGCGCTGCTCGAAAGAATCAATAATTAACGAAGTAATAGAAGACAGAAAAAATTTAGAACGCTTGACCGGAAAAACGGTACGCGGAATGGCATACCCGAACCGCGACGGCTGGACCCATGAAATAAAGCAGATGCTGCCGTTTTTGGGAATTGACTATGCACGCGTTACCGGCTGCACAGGGGATTTTCTTATTCCAAAAGATTTTTATGAATGGCAGTTCACCTGCGATCATAATCACGGCCTTCTTGAAAAGGCGGGCGAGTTTGTATCGCTGGCGAAACCGCAATATCTTTATTTGATGAGCGTGTACGGACACAGCTGGGATATTGTAAAAGACAATGCAATGGGGAAGTTTGAAGAATTCCTGCACCTTGTTTCGCATAAGGCTGATATTTGGTATGCGCAAAATATTGAGTTTGTTGACTATATGAATGCATTAAAAAACCTCCGTTTCTCAGCTGATATGAGCTTTGTCGAAAACCCCAATGCTGTTTCTTTATGGCTCAATGTTAACGGGATGCCGGTAGAAATCCCCGGCGGCCAGAGAATTAGGTTTTAGGATAAGGTTCACGCGAAGCCGCTAAGGAGAAGGTATAAGAAAATTACCACAGATGAACAGGATGAACACAGATTATGTGGTAGAGCTGAAGAAGAATGAAGAATAACCACGGACAACACAGACCGCTTCGCGGACACTGAACACACGGAGTTTAGGGTAGAGCATGGGAGCGAGGGAAGGTCACGCCAGGAAGCAAAGAAGAGAGAGAGAAAAGAATTTTAACCGCTAATGGACG
>JAKJFV010000398.1 GCA_022704725.1 Spirochaetota bacterium | reverse complement strand
CATTATGCGGATTGTATCCTACAAGAGATGAACAAACCCAGTCGAGAGCAAGAATATTATCGGAAGAAGCTAAAAATCCCAATGTTACCGGATCCCCGTTTCCAGGTCCTCCGGGACCGTCCATACCAACTATGGCATCCATTACAGCGTATTGAGCGCCTGCTGCTATATTTAAATCGGTCAGATACCGGGCAAACTCTTTTTTATCTGAAAAACGGAAATGCATCTGTGCTTTTTTTAATCCGACAACAAGACCGAATAAGTTCTTCATAGCTCCAGTGTATGCCATAAGCTGATGCGACTTAAGTTTTGAAACTGATACAACAACATCTGCCTGAGTAAAAGGGGATGCAAACTCAAAACTTTTAACGAGGCTTCCCTCCGGACAGCTTACGGTGACAGATTCAGAAAAATCGACCCATTCACCGCCTGCTTCTGTAACTGCATCGAGCATTCCGGAAGCCTTTGCTGCAACAATAGAGGGTCCTACTGCCGGCGACTCCCCAACTAATACCTTTTTCGCACCAAGCTCATAAAAAACCTTTACACAGGATGCAACAACTACCGGATGTGTACAAATGGCGAATTCCGGCTTTTTAGGCGATAAAATATTCGGTTTAAGAAGAACAGTCTTGCCTTTTACATCGGGCGGCGGAACATCTTTAAATAGCTGCCTTACACAGGCAGTAACTTCCGGTTCTGTATACTCTTTACAAACTCTTAAAGCTGTTTTTTTTGAAGGGATAAAATTCATGAGTCATTGTAAATTTATTTTTGATTTCCTTCAAGCTCAATACTCAAGGCTTTTTGATGAAGAAGTGATACACAGCAGCAGACGGCATTAAACCCGGTTTAAAAAAAAGAATCCTGACGGGAAAAGGAGGGGGAAACCCGTCAGGATCTGCAATAAAACATAAAATTTGCTTGCTATACATTTGTTTATTAAACAGACATACCCTTCTATAGTTACAAAAATAATTGTAAATTTTTGAGTTTTTTATTCTTTTTGGCAGGTTTCCATAAATCTGAGCCTTTCCTGATCAAGAGTCACTGTAAGATTTTTCTCATTTGAAGGAAGAACAGTCCCCTTGGGGGCATTTTTTGCCCTCCGAAGATGTTTTACCTGTGTATAATACAAATCTGCAGTGTTCGCTTTCCGTGCCTTTGAATAATAAACAGCAAGATTTCCGGCATTAAGAAGGATTTCAAGAGGAATTGTTTTACCCGGACGGTTTTTAATAAAAACATAGCCGCCCGCCCAGTCCCTTGTATGGAGCCACATGTCAAAACCCTTTACATGACGGCGCAGAAGTTCATCATTCTCGCCTGATGTTCTGCCCACAAGAATACGCCATCCGTCAATTTCATACACAAGCCCCGGATGCTCTTTTTTAATCTGCTGCTTAGGTTTGTTCTGTTTACGTAAAAGCTGCTGAATAGCAATGGGATTCTGTTCAGTAATCACTTCTTCATAATCAGCATCCAGCTTTGCAATATCGCTTTTAGCCTTTTTTATGTCGAATTCAAGATCCTCTATGCCGGATACTGCCTTTTTATACTGATCATAATACGATTGAGCATTTTCCTGAACCCTCTTTTTAGAATCAATCTTTATTGAAACCTCTTTATCTGTTTCGTAATCTATGCAGACTAATGCTTCAGAATCGGGAACAGCAAGGTGACCGTATGCCAATATGAGGTCGCCAAGG
>JAKJFV010000397.1 GCA_022704725.1 Spirochaetota bacterium | reverse complement strand
ACTTTAAAGATTGATAAGAGCTTTGTCGATTCGATTCACCATACAAATGAATCTCACCGCGATAATCTAGTTGTCCAGGATATCATTACAATGACTCAGCACCTAAATATTGCAAGTCTTGCAGAAGGGGTCGAAACAGAAGAGCAGCGGAATCTATTGCGCTCATGGGGATGCAATTATATTCAGGGCTATTATTATTCAAAACCAATTCCTGTGTTTGATTATGAAGCTTTGCTGCAGAATTCATCAGTTAATCCCCAATAAGACGGAGAAAGTTATGACTCTGTTATGGATTAGTGCATATACGCTCTCTTTGTGTAATACCTTATTTGTTTTGTATGTATGGAGCCTGCAAAAAAACAGGGCTGTCTTTGCGTTATTCTTATTGGTCTTGAATGTGTTTTGTACAACAGCTGTCCCCTTTATCAGTTTAATGCTGGGTGTTTTTACTCTTCCTTCTCAATTCCTTTTGTATATCTTTGTATCGTTTTTTTCTTTAAGCGTACCTAATTTCATATTCAGTGCAATCTCATTATCAGATGAAAAACTAGGAATTCCCCGCTGGTATCTTGCAGTCTGTACTGCTTTTATTGGTCTTTTTTGTTTTCTGTTCTTAATGAGATATAAATATTCACAAATCATTTCTTTTTTTCTTCCTCTGTTTTCTGTGGTTTCGACGATCGGGTTAAAGAAAACCGGAACGCAAAGTGATGAGCAGATAATACTTTCGAAAACGGGAAAAAGCCTTTTCATTATTGCCTCATCATTATTTGCACTGTATGCAGTTCTTCTGCTTTTTACCCCTCGGGAAATGCTTTCTGTCTATTTTTTCGGTGTTTTCCCTATAGCGTATCAGATTCCTGTTTTTATGTACAATTTTACTACGGTAAAAAGACACTTACGCATGCAAAGCGATTTTTTAGATCGAATAATGAGATCGGACTCTGCAAACAGCGCAGCAGATACTACATTGTTGCCGGAACAGGGCGGAGTAGCTTCGGTGCAGCTTTTGCGTGAAAAACTATTATTAAGTAAACGGGAAGCAGAAACGGCAATAAAACTGTATGAGGGTAAAACATATAATCAAATAGCAGATGAATTGTTTGTCTCTCTTTCTGCAGTTAAAAAACACGCGTATAACATTTATAGAAAGCTCGATATTACTAATAACCGCCATCTTATGCAGAAAATTAACGATATTTTGTAAAAAGTATACTTTTTCTTACTTCTCCAATCTATATTTCAGGTCTACTCTTTACTCAGATAAGGACGCTGACGCAGTTGTTGGGCATCCTGATGGAGGTTTAAGTATGAAAGAAATAAAGGTTTTGAGAGTGAAAACCCTTTGGGTATTTTTTATGGTATCTGTATTGATATCTGCTTGTTTTGCAGAAGAGAGTACTGGTTCTTTTTTACGCAGTCTGTACTCTTCTTCCGGTGTTGTCATTGAAAATGACAGAAACGGGGGCTACGGTGATGTTGGTTTTTCTATTATTGAAAAAGATACCTGGGATATAAGGAATACAATCGGGCTTCACGGGTACGGCAGTAATACCTATGGTTATTTAGGAATTTCTGAAAAGGTCTCATTCGGGGGCTGGTTCGAAAAGTCTGAAACTGCATACCGCCCCTATGGTTCTGTTTCTGTTATAGGGTGCCTGTTCGGAGGCAGCGGAAAACCTTTAGCCTCTTTGCCTGTATCTGTTGATATTCTTGGTTCCGGCGGGTTTGAAATTATG
>JAKJFV010000396.1 GCA_022704725.1 Spirochaetota bacterium | reverse complement strand
GAACCTTCGCTCATTTATCAGGACTGGAAATACATAAAATTGACCATGTGGAATCATGCAGGAATAGTGAGAACGAGGAAAGGACTTGAGCGGGCTCAATCAGATTTGAATTATCACGCTCACCGCATTACGAGTTTTTACCGGGAAGCAGTACCCACAAGGGACATAATTGAACTAAGAAATGCTGCCGAAACCGCCCGTATTGTTGTTTCTCATGCAATACACAATGAACAGTCGATCGGCTGTCATTACCGTAAAAACTGATATATATTGATTTTTGGATTTTTTTGCGAAATGTAAAAAAAAGCAGCGGCGTGGCAAAAAAAACTTGACAAAAAAGAGAGATACGCGGTACTATAAATAAAGCTTGTAAATAAGCTGATAAACTCTCTCCGACGTCCGGCTTGCCGGACGGGAAGTCCTCTTGGCAGCGTAGCTGTTAGGAGGGCTTTTTTTATTGAATCATAGGAAAAAAAATCTCATTGACGGAATGATAAAGCCGGCTATATAATTCTCTATTACATTGTTAAAAAACGCTGTATTAAGGAGACCCTGATTATGAGTGTCCAGACAGATTTCTCTGCCGTAAATAAGCGAACCGAACCGGATATCCTTGTTATAGAAAAAAAAAGTAAGACACCTATTTTAAGAGTATTTCTTATTGTTCTTTTAGCAATTTTACCCATTGTTACCATAACAGATCTATTATCAGGCGATTACGAAGTATTTGCAGGGGAAGCTCTCGTTATGGCTATTGTTGCCTTTTCGATATTCCTTCTTCAAAAAGGGCATTATATAGCTGCTTCCCGTATTGCATCCGTTATTTTCTATGGTGCTGCGGTTTTCATCGCGCTAACGCATCCGCCGGTTACCACAGGAGAGGTCTTCCGCCTCATAGCATACTCTTCTGCTGCCTTGGGGTTTACAACTTTTTTCCTTTTAGAGAACACCTGGCCCTTGGTTATGGCAGGGCTTAATGGCACCGGAGCAATTGTATATCTTTTATTAGCATTTACCGGAAAAATACCAACTGGCGAGCTCATTGCAGAAATTGCAACGGCTACTCTTTTTTCCAGCCTTGTTAGTTTTTTTATAGTTATTTCTGTGCGTATGGGGCGGGGTATATCCGGTAAGCTGGAGAAAACAGGCCGTGAAGCAGAAGAAAAGGCTTCCATATTACGTGCGGCAGCAGGCAGAAGCGAGGTGAACCTTCGCTCGAATGGAGTCCTTTCTGATCGTGTTTTTGAGATTCTTTCTACCTCAGAGGCGTTACAGGAATCTGTTGTAAAAATAGAGGGCAGCCTTGCAGGATTGGACCGCGATGCAGATGCAGCCGCAAATGAAGCCCGTTTAATCGGGGAGCGTGTTGAAGATCTTAATAAGCATATTCAAACTGAAGTTTCTGCACAGGAAGAGTCGGCTGCCTCTGTGAATAATATGGTTACATCCGTTGCAACTGTAGCGGATTCTGCAAAGGGCAGAAGAGAAAGTCTTGCCTCTCTACGGGATACTGCAGGAGACGGGGAGAAGCAGTTGTCATCTCTTATAGAAGCCATAGGCAGAATGGGTGGAAGTGTGGGGGCAATACGCGACATGATCAGTGTTATTAATAAAATTGCCAGTTCTACAAACCTTCTTGCAATGAATGCTTCAATAGAAGCCGCACATGCAGGAGACGCGGGAATGGGGTTTTCTGTCGTTGCAGATGAAATACGCACACTTGCAGAAAGCTCGTCAAAAAATGCAAAGGATATT
>JAKJFV010000395.1 GCA_022704725.1 Spirochaetota bacterium | reverse complement strand
TACCAGTTTTTGACAGTCATCAAAGGTGCCTTCTACTGCTAAAGAACGAACATTGCCGGTGAATGTTGAAAGCTGTTTTTCCTGAAGAGGACTTATTTTTCCTTTGGGGTAGAGTATTGTAACATCAATTCCCGGTACATCCTGAAAAGCACTTCCTACGGCACTGCCGGTATCTCCGGATGTTGCTACCAGTATATGAAGAGCTTCATCCTCATCTTTGTTAAAATAGGCCATCATTCTTGCCATAAAGCGTGCGCCAAAATCTTTAAAAGCGCATGTTGGTCCGTGATGCAGTTCAAGAACATAGGTAGTTGGATCTATAGGAACAATTTGAGACGTAAAAGGATAGCAGTCTGCAATTATTCGCTCTAAATCCTGATGGGGTATTTCATCCCCTGTAAATAATTTGGAAATTTCAAAAGCGATATCGCGGAAAGAAGGCACCGGTTCACGAAATAAAAAAGAAGACTCAAGCTTAGGAAATGAAACAGGAATGTACAAACCGCCTGTTTTCTCATTCATGCCGTTTAAAACCGCCGTTCTAAAACTCACGGACGCAGACTTGTCTCTTGTATCTGTATAAATCATTCGTAACTCACTTATAAAATAATAATACTCTATTATACAAGTAATTGCTGTATTACGCAATATTGAGCCGGCAGCCTTGAAGATTTTTTTTATTTTTTTAGAAAAACCTTATTGACTTTTTTTTTTCTTCCTGCTATTATCACTACATCACGGGCGATTAGCTCAGCTGGGAGAGCACCTGGTTTACACCCAGGGTGTCGGGGGTTCAATCCCCTCATCGCCCATACCGTGAAAAAGACTTCCAACAGGAAGTCTTTTTTTTACCCTAATAATTAAGATGAGGGGATTGAACCCTTCGGGAAGCTTTTGAAACGGAGTGACATATGCAGGTTAAACATTGTGTTTTACCTGCATTACAAGCTTGCGCAGCGCAAGTTGCCATGGATGAAAAAAAACTTTTCTATTACTCTATCTGTGTCGCCGAAGGCGCTGTGTGAATCTGTGGTAATTGAAGTAACTTTTTAGCTTTTCCCCCATCTGCGAAATCTCTTCATCTGCGGATACATTATTGATAAAAGCTTATATTTCGTATATCATTGTTCTATGTTTAACAGCTTAACCGGCATTATTACTGCAAAACTCCCTCAAACTATCTACCTTCAAACTGGCGGTATTGAGTGGGATATTTCTATTCCCGACACAGATCTCGATGTTCTGCCGCATGTTGAAGCTCATGCAAAAATTTATACCTGGCTTTATCATAAAGAAGATGCAATGAAGGTGTATGGTTTTGCATCTTCGGAATCACGAAGCATTTTTTTAGATTTGTTAAAAGTTGACGGAGTTGGACCAAAGGCGGCTTTAAAAATACTTTCTAATGTAGCATATGCAAACCTTGTAAAAGCACTTGATGAAGAAGATATGGGTGTTCTTGAGTCTGTATCCGGCATAGGTAAAAAAACTGCGCAAAAAATGATGCTTACATTAAAAGGAAAACTTACGCTTTCTGTTTCTACAGGCATTGGTAAAGAGAAAAAAAGTGAATGGGAAGATGTTATAACTGCGCTGACGCAAATGGGCTATGATAAAAAAGACTGCGAGGAAACTGTTCAAATATTAAGCAGCAATCTTGATCCATCATTATCCAGATCTGCAAAAGAAGAATCGTTGTTCATAGAGCAAGCTCCACAATTGCCTGACGGAATAACGATTCTTCTTTTCCATCATTATCCAGATC
>JAKJFV010000394.1 GCA_022704725.1 Spirochaetota bacterium | reverse complement strand
TTTTTCGCCCCTACTGCGAATTGAGATCCGGTATCTCTTAGTACTCCGGCACCGCCGAGAAGACTCACATCAACAGATGAAATTGGAATATTATTTTCTCTGACCAGGGTCATCATTTTTGCAAGAACGGTATCTACATGGATATATCTTCTTCTGTCGTTAGGATCGGCATTAAACTGGCCGGCGTGAAGTTCCTTATTTGACAAGGGAAGCTGGGCATGACACATAAGAGAAAAAAAGCCCGGTATGTGAAAAATGACCGAAACACAGGACCCCAGAACAGTCCATACAACGGTATCGTTATTCTGCATCTTCACAAGATCGCCGATGCCCAACATCCTTTTTTCCATAACACCCTCGAATATATAGTGTACTCTTAAATGTTTATTTTGTACATATTTTCAACCTGGGAAAAGAACACTGTACATAACGTAATGCCTTTGCAACACCCTTTATCATAGAAAAAGCCTGTCCCAAAGACAGGCTACATCTTAAAAATTAATGTTGTTTTAATACACTTTGAATCTTCCTCCGAGAGCAAGAAGCGCAAAAAAGTATAAACAGTTGTCGTAGTAGCGGCGCTCCCCTGTTCGTAAAGGAGTTTCCCAGAATCTGCGGACAAAGGTTTCCGCATTTGCAGCTGTAGAGGGATCGGAGTCATCCCATACAGCAAGAGATGCTTGGGCAAGTGTTGCTAAAAGGCCGACAGGATGCAGAGCTTTTTGATCAACAACAGTTCCGTCAATTTCATAGGTCATATATTCTTCCGGTTTTAAATTAACAAAGAAGGCCTGCTGGGCTGCGGCTATTTTTGAAAGAGAGGGAGTTTTTCCGCACCAGAGGGCATCGGTACCCAAGGTGGCCGCTACACGGTATGCATCGCTGAAAAAATACCCGTGTCCGTCAGGAGGTCCGTAGGGATTGGGCTTTCCGTCATCATAGCTGTATTCCGGAGCAAAGCCGGTTTTCGGGTGACAGCATATGGTAAAAAACTTTCTGCTTTCTTCGGCGGCTTTTTTCCAAAATTCAGTATCTTCATCATTGGTAAAGTCTGCATACAGCTCATAAAAATGAGGAAGATGGTATGAGGGATCGGTAAAACTGCAGCCGGGAACAAAACGGATATAGGTATTTTTCTTTTCCCACATGGGAAGATTTCCATGGAGACATCTCTTCATCAAAGTTTTAGCTTCTTGAGAATAATTAAAAATTCCTTCACCGTCGCCCCATAAGCGGGATGCAAAAATCAGATCCATTATATAATACTCTTCACCGTCGGGAGCTGCACCCCATGCATTTTTTTTACCGTCAAGTGCACATGACCATGCAAAGTAGCCGGCTTGGCGTCCTTCGGTCATAAACATATATGTTTTACTCCACTTCCAGAGCCTGTTAAAAACATCCTGATTATTCATCTGAAGAGCCATCATCATACCGTAGGACATTCCTTCCGTTCGGGCATCGATGTTGCCGGTATCTATCATGTAGCCGGTATTGTCGGTGGAATTGTCGTAAAAGCGTTCTTCCTTTGAACCTTCAAAAATTGTTTTCCATGCAGCCTCGATTTTAGCATCAATATCAGTCTGTGAATAACCATAGTGTTTAAATAAATTAAAATCATTTTTTACCGCTTTCATACAACCCCCGCATAAATAATCTACTTAAGTATAGGGTTTTACCCCTCACTTGTGTTATCAGAACTTTCACCTAATCTCTAACTTCAGCTTTCAATAAAAGGATACTTATGCTTTATTGTAAAACTTCTAAA
>JAKJFV010000393.1 GCA_022704725.1 Spirochaetota bacterium | reverse complement strand
TGATGAGTTTTTCTGCCGGTTTAACACGGAATATTGTGCAGTGTGTAGAGAACTTTAATATTCCATTAAAGTTTAATCATACCATTACAAAAATACACGGAAAAGACAGGGTTGAAGGAGTAACTGTTTCAAGGGTTGATGCTCATAGGAAAATTATAGAAGGAAGTGATGAGTTTGTTGAATGCGATACACTGCTTCTGTCCGTTGGTTTAATTCCAGAAAATGAATTATCAGTCTCATGCGGAATTGCTCTTGATGCTGCAACGTCGGGACCGGTGGTTAATGAGCGGATGCAGACATCTATAGAAGGTGTTTTTGCCTGCGGTAACGCTGTTCATGTTCATGATTTAGTGGATTTTGTAACAGAAGAAAGTATACGATCGGGCAAAAGTGCAGCCCTCTATGTACAAAAAAATATTCAGTCTGCAGTTCTTAGAATACCTGTCCGTTCTGGAAACAGAGTACGTTACACAATTCCGCAGTTTGTTGACAGCCTGGATCAGCCTTTCAAAATTTTATTCAGGAGGGCAGATGAATACCGTAATGTAAATATTTGTGCATACAGTAATAATAAGAAAATTAAAGCTGTTAAGAAAAAAATAGTACGGCCGGGGGAAATGCTTTCTTTCGAAATAACAGATGCAGACCTGATCAAAATACAGCATGATATTACCGTAGCTATTGAGCTCCCGGAGGAGGATGTAGATTAATGACAGACTTACCTGTAACACAAGAACAAATGACCTGTATTATCTGCCCGATGGGCTGCTCAATGGAAGTCCTTATTGAACATAACGGTTTAGATAAAAAAGTTTTATCTGTCAGGGACAATGGCTGTCCCCGCGGTGAGCAGTATGCTTATAAAGAGGTTAGTCATCCTACAAGAACCTTAACAACAACTGTTGCGGTTAGGAACGGAGAAGTACCTCTTGTGCCCGTTAAAACTTCTTCCGAAATTCCAAAACATCTTCTTTTTAATGCCATGGAAATTCTTAGAAGAGCAGCGGTTGAAGCTCCCGTTGAATGCGGACAGGTTATACTAAAAGATATTCTAGGTACGGCGGTTTCCGTGGTTGCCTGTTCCGATGTTGGAAAAAAATAAAAAAGTTCTTTGTAAGAAGAGAGGTAATAAATGAAAAAAATCTATTTACTCATAACAGCCGTCGTGCTTTTTTGTCTATGCTGCTCATGTCAAAATAACAAAAATAATAAAGCAAATGTGAATGAAGCTGGGGATGAGTCTTCTAACAATTTTAGTGTAATCAATTATGAACCCTCAGGAATTTTACCTGCTGGAATGAAATATCCGTCAGTCTTTGTGCAGTTTTCGAAGCCGGTTGTAGCGCTCCAAAAACTAGGCGAAGTAATGACATCTTCCCCCCTTATGAGTATAGATCCTCCTCTTGAAGGAATTTACCGGTGGTATGGAACAAGTCTATTAGCTTTTGAAAGCAGTGATGAAGTAATTCCTCAAATGGAATATACGGTAACAATTAAAAAAAATCTTACAGCAATAGACGGTCAAATGCTTCAAGGCATGAACAGTTTTACTTTTAAGACTCAGGAATTGTCTTTGCTTTCTATAATTCCAGGTTATGAGGCGCAAAAAAACGGCGCCTTCATTGACGACCGTGATGTACCGCTCGATCTTGCAGGCGACATAGCTCTTGTTTTTTCGTATCCGGTAAATCCGTCTGTAATTAAAGAATATATTGAAATACGTGATGAAAACAAAACGTATTCCTTTTCTGTTAAGGCTGCGTCTGACAAGGTTTTACAGCTTTCTGT
>JAKJFV010000392.1 GCA_022704725.1 Spirochaetota bacterium | reverse complement strand
GCTTGAGGATGAGTTTAAAGATATCCGTCAAATCCGTTTCACCATTGAAAACGGAAAATTGTGGCTTATTGAACAAAAAAGTGTGGAGCAGAGAAGTACGGCTTCTCAGATTCAGCTGTATTTTGATTTACTGAATAGAAAGCTGATTGATGATGAGACGCTGCTTAAGGCTTTTAAACCTGAACAGTTGAGTGAGCTCCTTCATCCCGTTATTGATGAGCAGTCGGTTAAGCCCCTGCCGACAGCGGTCGGAGGTATTTCCGGGGCGCCGGGTGCTGCTGTCGGGCGTGTATACTTTACCACAGATGATTTGCTGGAAGCTAAAAAACTTGCAAAACAGCGGAATGAAGATACCCGGTGTATATTGTTAATGTGTGCAACCTATGCAGGCGACGTTAAAGCAATTGAGGAAGCGACAGGTGTTCTTTCAAATGAAGGCGGATATTCTGCTCACGCATCTGTTGTTGCCCGCCAGTACGGTAAAATTTCTTTAGTAAGACCGGATATGAAAATTACCGGGAAAAAGGCTAAAATAGGCGACATCGTTATTAACTCGGGCGATTACATTACCCTCAACGTACCGTATTATGGAGCACCTTCGGTGTATAAAGGCGCTGCAGATTTAGTTCAGCCTAATCCTGATAAATTGGGTCTTTTTGATATTGTAAACCTGAGTAAAAAACATCTTGGAGGTTTTACAGTACGTGCAAATGCCGACAGCCCCAGGGATGCAGAGCTGGCTTTAAAGTTCGGTGCTGACGGTATTGGTCTTTGCCGTACAGAACATATGTTTTTTCATGAAGAAAGAATAAATATGTTTAGAAGAATGGTATTAGCCTCAGACGTAACAGAAAGAAGAAAAATTCTTACTCAATTAAAGAAATTTCAGATTAAAGATTTTTACGGCATCTTAAAGGTTATGGCAGGCAAGCATGTTACCATACGTCTTTTGGATGCACCGCTTCATGAATTTTTGCCTCATAATGATTCAGAAAAAGCCGGGTTCATAGAATATGTTAAGAAAAGCGGAGAAAAAATGACGAAGGCGGAGCTTGATTCACGCATAGAAAGCCTCGCAGAAAGCAATCCTATGTTAGGCCACCGCGGATGCCGTATTGCTGTGTCATATCCTGAAATTTACGAGATGCAGGTGCAGGCTATTTTTGAAGCTGCATGTAAACTTCAAAAGGAGAAGGTTAAGGTATTCCCCGAAGTTATGATTCCTATAATTATGAACTCTTCGGAATTAAAGCTGATTATTTATGGTAAAAAAATTGAAGGTCATACGTATAAGGGATTACTGGATATAGCAGAGGAAGTATGCGCCGCAAATGGTGTAAAAAATCTGGATTATAAGGTCGGCACAATGATTGAACTTCCCGGTGCCGCTCTGGGAGCAGGTGAAATAGCACGGTATGCTCAATTTTTCTCATTCGGAACAAACGATTTAACTCAAACCACTCTTGGTCTTTCAAGAGATGACTTTAATTCGTTTATGCCGGATTATACTATGTTCGACTTAATTGACGGCAATCCTTTTGCTATTCTTGATCCCCGTGTTAAAGAACTTATTACGACTGCAGCTGAAAGAGGACGGGCTGCACGGCCGGATCTTTCTGTCGGGTTATGCGGAGAACACGGTGCAAGACCGGAAAATATAAAGTTCTGTATGAACGCAGGATTACAGTATGTTTCCTGTTCCTCTTATTCTGTGCCTATTGCGCTGCTTTCTGTTGCACAGATACAACTGAGCTCAAAATAGATCAAAAAGCTTAAAAAGGAACTGTTCAGGA
>JAKJFV010000391.1 GCA_022704725.1 Spirochaetota bacterium | reverse complement strand
ACGATACTATTTTAAGCGTCTCGAAAGCAGTGAATTTTCTGAGAAATTAACCTACGCAGCAGTCTATAAAGATTTTAACTGGATTGTTGCCATGGGAATTCATGTTGATGATCTTGAATACTATATTCAGGAAATTAAAAAATCGAGTGATGAACTTAATACTCAGGTGTATATAATTACAGCAGTTATTATAATTCTTTTCTTTACAGCATTTATAGCTCTTGTAACTATAACCGGTTTAAAATACATAAAACAAACAAGGGCGGAAATACGCAGCGAAGCCAATCGGGATCCCTTAACCGGCGCATTAAACAGGCGCATTGGAAACGAAGTTCTACGAAAGAAATTTATACAGTTTAAACAGGGAAAGCGGAGCCCTTTAATTTTTTCTATTGATATTGACAACTTTAAGCAGATTAATGATGTGTACGGCCATGATGCAGGCGATATTGTTCTTCGAAAGCTTGTTAAAGTAATCAGGGGTACCATGAGGGAGACCGATTTCTTATTCAGGTGGGGAGGAGAGGAGTTTCTTGTAGTCTATGATGCGGAAAACACCCAGCTTGATTTTTTAGCCGGCCGTTTAAACACTGCAGTTGAAAATACAGTGATGGAAATAACACATGTTCAGCAGAATATTACAAACTTTGCAGGTTTTGACACGCTTAATCCTCAAAATACTGTAAACAGCGATAATGAAGGCATGAAAACTGCAAAAGATGCCGTATCAATAACAATATCTATTGGCGTTTCGTGGTATTCAAATCTTGACCAGAGTTTTCATAATGCAGTAAAACGTTCAGATATTGCACTCTATGATGCTAAGCTGAACGGTAAAAATACGTATAGAGTTCAAAACCCGTAATTTTTTTAGAAAAGAAACAGTTTTTAACAGCTGAGGTGTCAAAGTGTATTATGGCGGATATATGGTTATCCTGATTATTTAAAGGAGTTTTTATGGACGATACGCAGAATACACAGGAATATGATAAAGGAAATACTACTTTTTTCGGTATTCTATTAATTGCAATAGGAGTCTTATTGTTGCTCAATGCTCTATTCGACTGGCATTTTCTAAGGATGAGGAATCTCTGGCCCCTATTTTTACTGGTGCCGGGTCTAACCTTTGAATATGCCTACTTCAGCAACAGGAAAAATCCCGGTCTTCTTGTCCCCGGCGGCATATTAACGGTAATGGGCTCTCTGTTCTTTTTTGAAATAATTACCGGCTGGCGTTTTTCTGAATATACCTGGCCTGTGTATATTTTTTCGGTTGCTATAGGACTGTATCAGCTGTATTGGTTTTCGGGAAAGCCGAGGGGACTGCTCATTCCTGTTTTTATTTTGACCTTAATAGGCGGAGTTTCGCAGGTACTTCTTTTGCTTGATCTTTCATTTGCAATATTGAATAGTTCAATTATTGTGCCCTGTATATGTATTATCTTTGTACGGAATACTAAACCGCCGAAAAAGTGAACAATGAGCAATCGTTCAATAAACTGATATCAGTTATAAAAGCCGTACATGGTAAAGTCAATTTCGCCCTTATCGTTTACGGCAATTCCTTCCTGTCTAAGAAATAAAAGCTGCTGAATAAAACCTTCTCCGGAAAGCTTGATTTGCGCGATGCCGTTTTTCCCTTGACCCGCAACACGATGCCAGGGCAGCTTTCCTGCCTGCCATCGAGTGTGCAGGACTCGTGCTACCTGCCGCGCTCCGCCTGGAAGCCCTGCAGCGAGGGCTACACGGCCGTAAGTTGAAACCTTGCCATAGGGTATTGCTCTGACTGCATTTTCTATAGCAAGGGTGGTTTTACTCAGCTCCGTAATTCTCTTTTCAACATCCATTATTT
>JAKJFV010000390.1 GCA_022704725.1 Spirochaetota bacterium | reverse complement strand
TGCTGTTGGTGTATTACATCGAGTATTCTGTTTAGGACTGTTTCCTGTCCATCCTGTCCCTACCTGAATGAATCCCGTCGCATCAGTTATTCTTGGCTTCGTCGGTACACCCAGCATCCAGTTCGCTAGGAGCTTTTCTCCCTGCACGGTGATAGTATTGTGATTTTTTACGAACATCATCTTTGCAGGAAGACCGAATAGTTTTCTCCAAAAAGATCTCTGATACTTCTTTATTTCCCCGTCTTTTCCCACAACTAGAACGCGTATTTGTCCCTTTGCTTTTATTCCAGATTTCCTTGATTTTCATTTACCCTCCAACTTCCTCATGGTTTCCATTGCTGCCTGCTATTGTTGTTCCGCCTTTCAATTGGGTAAAAACTTTTAATCCGACAATCCCGAAAAGGACTGCAATCAAGACACAGAACCAAACCCATTCACTAATTTTCCCTTCAATAAGCAGCCATGTTCCTAAATACAGACACAAGGGCTTAAAACCGATCATCTTGGAAGGTAGGGCAATACATCGCTTAAGTAAGAGATAACTGTGTTCCTTAATGCTCAAACGCTCTGTTTCCCGTAACTCACTATTCATTAAGAAGCCTCTTTGGTCATAAACTGCTCAAGCTCCGCATCTAGCCCAAACAAGTCAGTACCATCCCGGTGCGCAATTTTTAAAGCCTGCATATCAAGGCCTCTTATAACCGTATCGCATCCTTTAAATCCATATTCAAGTTTAACACTCTCCAATGTCCTAATTTCTGCATACGGCTCCACTGCATTAAAGATGACGTTATCCCCTATAAGTCCTGCAACATGAACAGCCTCTCCCTTCTTAGCGATACGTGAACCATGCCTCTTATCAGTTCTTGTAATAAAGAATGCTGCCTGCAGTAAGTCTTTCCCCGGATTCCTTATCGTGAAAAACTTCTTCAGTAGGCCGTCCGCAGTCGTCCGTATTGATAATCCTGTTGCCATCATGAGTGCTAAACAGACAGAACCTGAACAGTCAGCAGTTACAGGATTCTCTTTTCCCCAGCCGTAAGGGCTTCTATATTGTAGTAAAAGGAAATACACAAACTTTTCCTTCTCACTCATCTTAAGGCACTGCTGTTTTTCATTTTCCATCAATGCCTGCCAGTGTAGTAACATAATTCTCCTTTTAGATTAATCTAAAAAACACTTACTATTAGAGCAATCAAAGCAATACAGACACTCAAGGCAGTAAATACCTTTCCGAATGTTCCAGAATGATTTTTTATATGATCATCAATCTTCCTTGCATTAGAACAGGTTGAAGGTTCCACTTGGCATTTATGATTATCCTTTTCAAGGCTCGTAATCCGCTCTTTTACGCTTTCCTTGAACTCCTTCATTTCGCCTCGAAACTCGCTCATTTCCTGGGCTAAACTCTGCATACTCTTAATTGCTTCTCTAAATAACTGAGTATCGTTTCCAGTCATCATACTCCTGTTGATATAACGGTCATTGCAGTCTCAAAAGCTTCACTCTTTTTATACCGCAATACCAGCTCCTCAATGAGAGCCTTCTGCTCAGAAATGCCGCACGCATCGCTGAGTTCTATGCTTATACATGCTCCCGCACGGGCATGAAACAAAGCCTTATTTGTCTTTAGAAAATATCCCTTTTTTACGTCTTTTAGTTCCTGCAAAGTATCCTCTGCCCACACTTCGTAAAATGGTCTCCCGTCCTGTACATCATCGCTCATATATTTATTGGTAATATTTAGAGCCTTCGTTCCTCTGGTTGCCGCTTCGCTTACATCGCTAATAAAATGACTGTAATTATGCTGCGGAATTATTCCCTTACCATGGATAATTGCCTGTCTTAAATTTACAGGACCGGAGGCT
>JAKJFV010000038.1:9309-9566 GCA_022704725.1 Spirochaetota bacterium | reverse complement strand
CCTTTCTTAGCGACAAGGAACAATTACAATTAAAACCGATAGAGCGTATTAAACTCATAGCAACCAGAGGTCAGGATGACCCCGAGGAAATGTATAATCTTTTAGGCAGTAAAGAATACCGGAAAGAATTAGACAGACAGTTTAAATATGAAAAATCAAACTTCAAAATAGCCATAGTTGTCGACATGTGGCTTACGGGTTTTGATGTTCCCTTTCTCGACAGTATGTATATTGATAAACCCATTCAGCAGCACAAC
>JAKJFV010000038.1:0-9289 GCA_022704725.1 Spirochaetota bacterium | reverse complement strand
TAAATAGAAAATTCGAAGGTAAAAATAAAGGTCTTGTCGTAGATTATATCGGTATAAAAAATCAGATGAATCTCGCTCTTGCAAAATACAATAAAGCAGATAACAACACGTTTGAAGATATAGCTGAATCATTAATTATTGTAAGAAATCATCTCGACCTTTTGGCAAAACTCTTTCATACATTTGACGGCTCGGATTATTTTAACGGCTCTCCTAGTAAGCAGCTTCAAACACTAAACATGGCAAGTGAATTTGTACAAAAATCAAAGGAGCACGAACTCCGCTTTATGGGTTTAGTTAAGCGCCTGAAAGCCGCTTATGATATTTGTGCCGGAAGCGAAGAAATAACACAGGAAGAAAGAGATGTAACACATTTTTATTTAGCGGTTCGCTCGATCATATTTAAACTAACAAAGGGTAATGCTCCCGATACCGCACAAATGAATGCACGCGTTAGGGAGATGATAAAAGAAGCATTACAAAGCGACGGAATAGAAGAAGTACTTAAACTTGGTGATGATTCCATTTCCGGTCAGGATATTTTTGACAAAGACTACATAGATAAAATAAATAAAATAAAACTGCCTAATACGAAAATAAAATTATTACAACAGCTTCTTGCAAAGGTTATTAGCGAAATAAAAAAAGTCAACAAAATAAAGGGCATGGATTTTTCAAAGAGAATGCAGACTCTTGTTGATAAATATAATAACAGAACAGAAAATGATATTCTTCGCAGTGAAGTCTATGAAGAAATGGCCGAAGCACTTACCAATATGATTTGGGATGTTCACAAAGAATTTTCTGCCGGTGATGAATTAGGTATAGACTTTGAAGAAAAAGCTTTTTATGACATCCTCAAAGAGTTGTGCATTAAATATGATTTTTTCTATCCTGAAGATAAACTAATTGAACTTGCAAAAAAAGTGAAAACTCTGGTAAACGAACAAGTCCGGTTCCCGGATTGGAATAAGAGGGAAGATATAAAATCTGCACTCAAAGTAGGCTTAATTCTTCTTCTTGATGAATTCGGATACCCTCCGGTAGAACGGGATGAAGTTTATGTAGAAATATTTGAACAGGCCGAGAATTTCAAGAAAAATAGCAACAGTTGAACTAGTCTATAATCTGCAATAGCGTATGAACGGTACGAAATTGTCAACCTCGGTGAAAATTTTCCGCTTTTCACCGAGGTTGATACCGTTTTTTTGTGCAATCAATACTTCGGCTAAGATGCTGGATAATGTTTTATTCGTTTTGGATCGAGAGTTTCTTTTGGCGTAAATAAATCGAAGGTTTTTTAGATTTTAAGGGCGTTAGCCAGTTTAGTAATGGTATTAGGGAATGCGAAGGGCCTTAGTCGCTTACAATGATGCGACAAGGATGTCGCCCTGTTAGGTTATGGGACTCGAGTTTGCTAAAGCAAACTCGGAACGTAAGCGAAACAGGAAGTTGAGCTTACGTAATGATGCGACAAGGATGTCGCCCGGAGGTGGTTACTGGACTCGAGTTTGCTTTAGCAAACTCGGCAAGCAGTTGCAACAGGAAGTTGCAACTGCTTACGGTCCCTACGGGAAGTCGAAGGGCTTTAGTCGCAGACATCGTGTCTGCTCCTTCCGCCCCGCCTCCGTTCGCTGCCGCCGCCATCCCTGGCGGCTTGTCCTCGCCTTCGCTCGGCGCTCACTACGGGGTTCGATTCCCGCATTATTGAGAAATAAAAAAAACAACCCCAAAGGATTGTTTCTTAGTTTTTAATTCGGTCCCTACGGGAATCGAACCCGTCTTTAAAGATTGAGAATCTTTTGTCCTAACCGATAGACGAAGGGACCTAAGCTGGCAATATTGAAAAGGGATTTTCAATATTGCCAGCTTAGCAAGTTTTCTTCTAAAACTTGCAGTAGTGCTCAAAAACTCGAGCTTTTTCACTAACAAAAAAGGCTGATTACAAGGAATCAGCCTCAATTTCCCCAAGGAGGATTTGAACCCCCACAAACAGTACCAGAAACTGTAGTGCTACCGTTACACTATCGGGGAATAACATAACGAATGAAATATACCAACTCGCACTTAAAAAGTCAAGAGACTGTGTGTTTTTCTTTCATTTTCCAAGTGCTGCAAAAACTGCATAAAAAAGGCATTGACATCTTGTTCATTATCGGTAAAACTTATTTCCATGCAAGGAACGGTTTTAGGCGGAAGCAACAATTTTTTCGAAGTTGAATGCGATGATGGTGTTATCCGGCAATGTAGTATAAAAGGAAAAAAACTCAAGGAATCAAAGGGCTACTATAATCCCTTAGCTCCCGGCGACTGTGTTGAAGTAGAGGCTGATGAGCTTTCAGAAGGCGAGGGGCAGATACTTTCCTTGGTTCCGAGGAAAAACGAATTTGTCCGCTGGAATGTTAAAGGCCGTTCCCCCCAGCTTTTGGCAGCAAATCTTGATTATATAATAATCGTTACTACGCCCGATGAACCTCCCTTTCGTCCGCGTTTTATTGATCGTGCTCTTGCGCAGGCAGAATATGAAGGAATTGAACCTGTTATTGTCTGCAATAAATATGATTTAGCCGATCCTGACAATCTTGATTTTCATGCAAGAATTGCAGAATGGGAAAGAATAGGCTATACTGTGCTTAAGGTATCGGCAAAGACGGGTGAAGGATTGCCTCACTTTGCGTCTGTGCTCGAAGGAAAATTAAGCGCATTTATGGGACAGTCCGGTGTAGGCAAATCGAGCCTTATTAACGTACTCGATTCTTCTGTAGTGCTTAAAACGGGCAGTTTATCTGAAAAATACGGCAGAGGAACACATACTACCACAAAGGGTATGCTGTTTCATCTGGAATTAAATGAAGCCCTTGTCGGCGGCAGATCAGGCGCCATTGCTTCAATTATCGACACACCCGGTGTTCGCCGGTTTGTACTCCACGATATTGAAGCCGATGACCTTGCCCTGTATTTCCGCGAAATGAAAACGCTGGTTGGAACGTGCTCGTTCGGCATGTCATGCTCTCACGACACAGAATCCGGCTGTAAAATACTAGAAGCAGTATATACAGGTGTTATTAGCGAAGAACGCTTTGACAGCTGGCAGCGCATTAAAGAAGAAATTAAAACCGGCAGCTGGGCAGACTAAAAAAGATTCATGGACATAAAAACTTTAGAACAACTCGATTACGTGCGTATCCGCTCAACTATTGCGGGTTATTGTATGAGCAGCGAAGGAAAGACTCTTCTTCTTGAACGTCTTCCTTTTACTTCTCAGCCTGATATTGACTCCTGGAAAATTCCTGCTTCTGAGTGGAAGCTCTATTTGGATGCCGGGAAAACCGGAGCACTAAAACCCTGGGAACCATGCGCCCATCTTTTTTCAAAACTTCCCGTAGAAGGGGCTGTGCTGGAACTGGATCAGGTCTATGCTCTGGGACAATTCTGTATATCAGCATCGCATCTCAAATCTTCTCTTTCAAGTGTAGAACTCAACATTCCGCACCTCATGAATAAGTCATCATCATTGCCGTCTCTCGAGGGAGCTAACGATGCAATTTTCCGCATCATCGATGCCTCGGGTCAGCTGCGCGATCTTAGCGAGCTTCGCGACATCAGGCGGAGCATAAGTTCTATCAGGCGGGACATAGAAAACACGATGAGGTCATATACGAGCGATGTGAGTCTCCGCGATGCCCTCCAATCCGATGTCCCGGCTCTCAGAAGCGATCGTCAGGTGCTTGCCGTTAAGGCAAACTTCCGGGGAAAGGTACGGGGAATTGTCCACGAGGTTTCGCAAACAGGGCAGACCGTCTACATAGAGCCCGATGACATTGTGCAGAAAAATAACGACCTTGTTCAGGAAGAACACCGGCTTTCACAGGAAATACGGCGCATCCTAAAAGAGCTTACGTCTTCTTTGAAAGAATTTTATGACTCCTTTGTTCAATCCCACGCAATTATGCTTGAGCTTGATGCGTCTTTTGCCGCAGCCCGCTGGGGTAAGGAAGTACAGGGAACCTTTGCCTTCGAAACAAGCGGGGAGAGGGGCTTAACGCTCAAAAAAGCCCGGCATCCGCTTCTTGGTTCCAGCTGTGTTCCCATCGATGTCGAGTTTACCCAAAACTGCCGCGTTCTCATCATTACCGGTCCTAACACGGGCGGTAAAACCGTTACTTTAAAAACCATAGCCCTCTTTGCACTTTTAAATCAAAGCGGTTTTCCCATTCCTGCAAACGAGGGCAGCGCTCTTCCTGTCTTTTCATCGGTCTTTGCTGACATCGGCGACGAGCAGTCTTTAGACCAGTCATTATCAACTTTTTCGGGCCACATGAAAAACATAGGCCTAATGCTCTCTCAAGCTGAAAAAAGCTCTCTTGTCCTTCTCGATGAGCTTGGAAGCGGTACCGATCCTCAGGAGGGCGGCGCCATTGCTATGGCCGTTCTCGACAGCCTCATAGAACGAAATGCTATGGTTTTGGTTACGACTCATCACGGCATCTTAAAAAACTACGGCTATACTCATTCTTCGTGTACTAATGCCTCTGTTGAATTTGACAGCCAGACACTTTCTCCAACCTACCGCATCCTCATGGGTGTTCCCGGCGAAAGCCATGCCTTAGACATTGCACGCAGAAGCGGACTCCCGGTTACAGTTGCCGATAAAGCGCAAAGTTATATGGAAAATAACGAGGCCGATGTCTCTGAACTCATTAAAGGATTAACAGCAAAGCACGGGGAAGCTGCCCTTCTGGAAAAAGAACTGCGCAAAAAGGAGCAGTATATTAATGAAAAATGGCGCAAGGTGGATTTAAAGTCACTATCCCTCAAGCAGAAGGAGCTTGAGCTTCGTGAAGAAGGGTATAAAAAATCAAAATCCTTTTTGGACGAAAGCCGCAGAATGCTTGAAAATCTTGTAAGAGAATTAAAAGAGGGTGAGGGAACCATTACCCGTGAGAAGACGCTTAAGGTTAAAGAGACCATAGCCCTCCTGTCTCAAAGCGTCGATGAAGAAAATGAAAGCCTTTCTATAGAAAAAGAAAGTTATTTAAGTGCTGTAAAAGATGATGAGGATAAAATCCTTTCGTGTTCACAGGAACTTAGCCCCGGCTGCCCTGTTATAATCCGGTCTTCAAAGATGAAGGGAGAAATTATAGGAAAGGCAAAAAAAGATTCCTGGCTTGTTCAGGTAGGAAGTCTCAAAATGACCGTAAGTGAAAAGGATCTTATTCCTTGCGAAGGTAAAGTTCATAAGCCTTCTATTTCTATAGAAATGGAAAAAGAAGATGCCTCATCCGATTCAAGAGTCAGTTTTTCAAGCCCCGAAAGCTCTGTTATGAGTGCAAAGCCTGCCTTTGAACTGCGTCTTCTGGGTATGCGTTATGAAGAGGCTATGAAAGCCTTGGAGAGGCAGCTTGATTTATGCGCCATACATCACCTTAACAGCTTTTCTGTCATACATGGAAAAGGGAACGGTATTCTTCAGCAGGGTGTGCATCAGTACTTAAAAAACTACGGGGGCATCAAGGAATTTCACTTTGCGCTGCCTGAGGACGGGGGAACGGGTAAAACCTATGTAAACCTCTAAGGCTTAGCCTTGACATTTATGAAATCTTTATACATTATTGTTGCATAATTATACGAGGGGCATACAGTGAAAGAACGTCTTACGCGGTTAAAAAGTATTAAAAAATTAATCAAAACCTACCGCATCGAATCGCAGGAAGCTCTTTTAGGGTATTTGCAAAAAGAAGGCTACGAGGTTACTCAGGCAACTCTATCACGGGACTTAAAACTCCTTAAGGTCGGGAAGGTTTCTGACGGTCATAACGGCTATGTGTATACACTTCCGGGTGAAGATGAACGGCAGGAGTCAGAACAGACCTTAGTGCAGGATTTTTTACGGGGATACATTTCAATAGAATATTCAGGGAACACTGTTGTAATTAAAACTTACTCGGGGCATGCCGATGTGGTTGCTGCTTCTCTCGATGCAATGGCATTTGATGAAATAATTGGAACCATTGCAGGCGGCGACAACTGTGTGTTTGCCTGTCTGCGTGAAGGCGTCTCGGGCGATCAGTTTATGGATACTTTAAAATTGAAAATGCCGGAACTCGACGAATAAGCTTAGTATCAGAAAAAATATATTTTATCAGGGGAAAAAAATGAATATTGCATGGGAAAATTTTGACAGCCTTGATGCGTACAAAAAATTATTGTCGCTCAAGGGTCAGGTTAATCTTCAGAAAGACCTTAATTCACAGCGCGTTGCGTCCTATTCTGTGCCTATGGCTTCCGGTCTTGTGTATAATTATGCATCAAAACAGGTTAATGCACAGATTTTAAAAGTACTCCAGGAACTTTCGGATGAAGCCCAGCTTACAGAAAAGTTTCAATCTTTATATGAAGGGGAGGTGATTAATACCGGAGAAAACCGCAAGGTTCTTCATCATCTTGTTAGAGGCCAGCTTGGTAAAGATGTAACGTACGAAGGTAAAAACGGCTTTGCTTTTTACAAGGCCCAGGAGGATGCAATTGCCTCCTTTGCAGACAAGGTACACTCAGGCTCCGTTGCAAATGCAAAAGGCGAAAAGTTTACCACTGTTGTACAAATAGGTATCGGCGGCTCGGATCTTGGTCCGCGCGCTATGTACCTGGCGTTAGAAGAATGGGCAGTAAAAAACAACAGTATGAAGATGAAGGCAAAGTTTATTTCCAATGTTGATCCCGATGACGCAAGCGCCGTGATGGCTTCTGTGGATCCTGCAAAAAGCCTCTTTGTGCTCGTTTCGAAATCCGGCACCACGCAGGAAACACTCGCAAACGAGCTATTTGTAAAAGACTTTCTTAAAAAAGAGGGATTAAACCCTTCCCAACACATGGTAGCGGTTACCTCAGAAACCAGCCCTCTTGCAAATAATCCTGAATACCTTGCCTCTTTTTACATCGATGATTTTATTGGAGGAAGATTTTCTTCCACCTCTGCAGTGGGAGGCGCTGTTCTTTCCTTAGCATTTGGTCCAAAGGTATTCGCCTCCTTTCTCGAAGGCGCTCACGAAGCAGACAAAACTGCAAAAAATACTGATATTGTCAAAAATCCCGCACTCTTAGACGCTCTCATAGGCGTGTACGAGCGCAATGTACAGGGGTATCCTTCAACTGCGGTGTTGCCCTACAGTCAGGCTCTAAGCCGCTTTCCTGCCCACCTCCAGCAGGCTGATATGGAATCGAACGGCAAGCAGGTTAACCGTTTTGGTAAACCTGTGGACTATGCAACAGGCCCGGTAATTTTCGGGGAACCCGGTACCAACGGTCAGCACTCGTTTTATCAGTTATTGCACCAGGGAACCGATGTTATACCTTTACAGTTTATCGGTTTTACTTCTAATCAAAGCGGTAAGGATGTCGACGTTGAAGGCTCGACAAGCCAGACAAAGCTGTGTGCAAATTTAGCCGCACAGATTGTCGCCTTTGCTCAGGGAACAAGCGATGCAAATCCGAATAAAAACTTCCCCGGAGGACGGCCTTCAAGTTTAATCTACGGAAAACAGCTGACTCCCCAGGCGCTCGGAACACTCTTAGCACACTTTGAAAACAAAATTATGTTCCAGGGCTTTGTCTGGAACGTTAACAGTTTTGATCAGGAAGGTGTGCAGCTTGGCAAAAAGCTGACTAAAAAAGTACTGTCGGGAGACATGGATGGGGCTCTTAAGTCCTATGCCGCACTTCTCGGGGTCTAATCACTTTTAATATTGATAAAAACAATTTAACAGCCGGTTTTTTACCGGCTGTTTTTTATGCTGCTGCTGTCAAGTTAAAATTCGGGGGCAGTAGTAACTTAATGTGCATGCAGCGTGTTTAGGATTGTGTAAACTAATAAAAAAAGGTAGTGTTTTAGCATGATGGAAATTATTAAATTACTTGGAATCGGAATGATACTCGGCATTTCGAACGTGATTCCCGGAGTTTCGGGCGGGACTATGGCAGTCGTGTTTAATGTGTATGAACGCCTTTTATCAGTTATTACTATAAATGTAAAAAAAATCCTGTCTGAATGGAAATTTGTTCTTCCGCTCGGGCTTGGTGTTGTTTTCGGGATCATTATATTCAGCAAGGTCATAACCTATCTTTTTACCTTCTATCCCGTACCGACAAATATGTTTTTTTGCGGTCTCATTACCGGAAGCATCCCGCTCATTTTACGAAAGATTCCGGGCAGACGTACTCAAAAACTAAAGCCGTCAATCATTATTTGTTTACTGGCGGCTTTTGCGCTTATGACAGTAATGCTTCTTCTATCTCCCGAAGAAAGCAGTATAATCTATACCGATATGTCCTTCTCTCTTTTTATACGCCTTTTTGTTAGTGCTGCCTTGGCCGCTGTTGCCATGATCATCCCCGGAATTTCGGGCTCATTTTTAATGATAGTTCTCGGCATGTATACAACAATTATTGCATCTGTTTCAAATATGAATATTCCCTTTCTTATTCCTGTTGCACTGGGAGTTATGTTTGGTTTATTATTCGGCGCCCGGCTTGTTACATTTTTAATGAGCAGAGTTCCTGCTCAGACGTATGGGGCTATACTTGGCCTTGTGGCCGGTTCATTACTTCTAATCTTTCCCTGGAGGGGGTTTGTAGAATCATACGAAGAGGGACTTCTCATCATAATTTCTGCTGTATCGGCAGTAAGTGCTTTGATCGGGTTTTTCCTTGCCTATGCTTCTTCTAAAAATGAAACATGAAAAAACAACTTTTAGCATTAATCAGTTGTGCAGTGCTTTTTTATTCCTGCACGTTTTCTAAAATTTCGGAGGTTCCATCCTCACAGCTGCAGCCGGTATTTTTCTACGGAACACTTATAGGCAAGGGTTCTATTTATGAGACGGGTACGCCGTTCACAAAGCTCTTTGATGTCAATCACAGCTTTATAAGCAGCAGTGTATCTCCTCTTTCGACTGGTATTCTTGCTTTTGGTTCAGTAAAAAATATGACAAGCCGTTACGGCATTCTTTATTATATTACAAATAAGGGTACTATAATTTCCAGAACCTATATGGATGACACGTATATGGAAATCCATAACGATTTTGCCCTCAGTCAATCCGATTCTTATGCTTCTGCAGATGGTTTTGCGTTCACTTTGTATAAGGTTAAAAATGACAGTCTTGGAAGTTTTGCGTCCAATCCTCTGGAAAAAATATGGACAGGAAATCTTGACTGTTTCCGCTCATCTGTACTTTTCACGGGCGATGAACACGATACAGTGTATCTTGCAGGAGGTTCGTATGATAATGAG
>JAKJFV010000389.1 GCA_022704725.1 Spirochaetota bacterium | reverse complement strand
GAAACAACAAAACATTGCCTTAGTGCAGGAATTGAAGCATGTATAGCAGGGAACAGAATACGCGATATTTCTACTGCGGTTGCCGCCGTCGCACAAAGAGAAGGATTCGGAATTGTGACAGATTTTTGCGGTCATGGTGTCGGGCTCGATGTCCATGAAGATCCCTCAATTCCCAATAAGCCTCATCCCGGAGCTAATCCCCGAATACAGAGCGGTATGGTTTTGGCAATCGAACCTATGATAAATCTGGGGTCCGGCGATGTTGAACTTTTAAGTGATCAGTGGACTATTGTTACTGCCGATAGAAGACTATCTTCACATGAAGAACATACCGTTGCTGTCTTCCCTGATCATACAGAAATTCTAACGATTATTTAAAAAAACTTTGCCGTTTACCCAAAAACAGCAGTAGATTTATAGTATAGCACCAATACATGCATTCCGGTTTTTAAGTTTATTTTAAGCTGGATTTTGTATATTCAAGATAACTCAGAATTGTGGAGGTTTATTATGAAAACTTGGACAAAGCGGATTATGACCGGGGTTGTATCTACTGCCCTAATACTTGTTCTTTTATCTTTTTCCTGTTCGAGCAGTAATGCAAATTCTGCAAAAACTGCATTTGCCGATACTTCTCCTGCAGTCTCTATTCCCTCAGATAGTCTCGGGGTTTTAGAGGCCTTACAAGGTGCCTTCCGTTCAATTTCTGATCAAGTTCTGCCGACCGTTGTTGAACTTGACATTGTTGAAACGAGGAAGGTCTCAAGCAATCCTCTAGAAGGTTTTCCCTTTTTCTTTTTCGGACAGCCAGATTCCCAGAATCAGCAGGAGAGGGAATATGATCAAAGCGGCCTCGGATCCGGTGTAATCGTTAGAAAAACAGGAAATACATACTATGTCCTGACAAATAATCACGTAGCAGGATCGGCCAAGGAAATATCAATAAAACTTAATGACGGTAGAATTTTTACCGGCAAACTTGTCGGCGGAGATGATCGAAAAGATATTGCCCTTGTTTCTTTTGAATCCAAAGAGGAAATTCCTGTTGCTGTTTTAGGAGATTCGGACACGGTAAAAACAGGGGACATCTGCTTTGCAATGGGCACTCCGCTGGGGTATTTTTCTTCTGTAACACAGGGAATTGTCAGTGCTACCGGAAGAGCCGGCACCGATGTTAACAATATAAGCGATTTTATTCAAACTGATGCTGCTATTAATCAGGGTAATTCAGGCGGTCCCTTGGTTAATATTTATGGAGAAGTTATTGGAATTAATACCTGGATTGCTTCTCAGTCAGGCGGATCACAAGGACTTGGATTTTCTATACCGATTAATAATGTAAAAAGAGCCATAGATGATTTTATTTCAAATGGCCAGGTTGTCTACGGCTGGATGGGTGTATCTCTTGTTGAAATAACAGATCAGTATAAGGAAGGTCTTGGCGTTAAAGATAAAAAAGGCGCTTTTGTTGCGATGATTTATCTTGATTCACCAGCTGCAAAGGGCGGTATGCAGGCAGGCGATTTTATAATGTCTTTGAATGGGAAAGAAGTGAAAACTGTGGATCAGCTTGTACGCGATGTGGGAGATCTTCGTGCCGGAGAAGAGGCCCGTTTTGTTGTAATTCGAGGAAAAAAGGAAGTAAGTCTCAATGTAAAAATTGAAAAGCGCGATAATACCCTCGTAACAAACTCAACAAGGCTTTGGCCGGGCTTTATTGCATCCCCCATTACAGATGAAGTACGGAATAATTTAAAGCTTGATAAAACAATTACCGGTGTTGCTGTCGCTAATATTGAAGCAAAGTCTCCAGCTGCTGCCATGAGACTGCAGGCGGGCGACATTATAACGGCTGTAAATGACAAAAAAGTAACAAATA
>JAKJFV010000388.1 GCA_022704725.1 Spirochaetota bacterium | reverse complement strand
GATATTGCCTATTCCTATGTTCTCGGATACATCCACTGCCCGCTTTGTCTGCCGTCTTTTCTGTTGTTTTCACTGTCATCCGGGCTGTCCCGTGTGAAGATAAAGTCTGTTTCCGTTAGCGAAACCTTTGTCTCATAAAGATTGTTTCCAAGCTGCAAGAGATTAAACTTACCGCCGCCGCCGGGAAGATCGACTGCAAATACAGGCGTCGAAAGGCCAGAAAGTTCCTTTCGTAATGCTTCGTACAACTTCACCGCCTTATCTAGCGGAACACGAAAATGAGAAGTCCCCTGAGCTAAATCGGTTTGGAATAGATAGCCCGGTTTTACACCAAGACAGACTAAATCATGAAAAAGATCATGCAGTGTTTTAACATCATCATTCACACCCCGCAGGAGCACCGTCTGGGACTGTACAGGAATTCCTGCGCTGATAAGTGATTCTATTGCATTTCGTGTTTCTACAGATATTTTTTGTGAAATTTCTGAAGGATGATTTATATGAGGAATGACCCAAAGCGGTTTAGATTTTTTAAGTAAAGATACCAGAGAAGGAGTAAAGCGTTCTGGAGCAAAAAAAAGAGCCCTTGTACATAATCTAAGTAAAAGAGCGGGTCTCGCTTCACGCAGCCTTACAAATAAATATTCTATTTTATCATCGCTCACGGTAAGAGGATCCCCGCCCGAAATAAGAATTTCCTCTATTTCGTCATGTTCTTTTACATACTCACACACCTCATCAAGTTCGGCCTCTGTAATCCACCCCTCTCCCCTTCCTGCAAAATTCCGCCTGAAGCAGTGCCTGCAGTAGGCAAAACACGTTCCGGTACTCAAAAGAAGCGCCCTGTTTTTATACTGATGCACAAGCCGGCTTGTAATTTGGTGGCAGTGCTCGCCTAAAGGATCCGGAAGCTCTTCTGCGGTAAAAGAGTTTTCATGTTCTGATGGAAACACCTGAGCCTTGATTGAACAAAGGGAATCATCATCGCAATCCTTCTCAAGACGGGACAAAATTTTTTTTAGATGACTTGTTAATGTAAAGGGAAGCATATCCATGGACAATGTTATATCAGTTTTTCAGCTGAATGAACATGGGATACTGCTTTTCAAACTGATATAGAATTACTCATGAACATAGCCTCTTTTTGCACAGGCAAAGGTTATGAATCTTATTCAGTGATTTACGGACAGACACCTTTTTGCAGTACACAGAGGATTTTATCAATCTCACTAAGAATAATCTCATCATCAGAATCGGGGGAGACAAGCAGATCTATGCGTTCAAGCATCATGGTAACCATCACGGCAAGAGAACGGGTTGAAACATCACTCCGTATAGTTCCATTCTTTTTTGAATTTTCTATGAGAGCAGAGACATAATCGTTTGACATCTCGCCGAACACTGATGCAATTACGCTTCGGACATCCTGTTCTTCTGAAAGAAGACGGCGCCAGAGTCCGCTGTAGCGTTTATCCATGCGGGCAAACTCAAGCCCCAGACGCGCCTGTGTTTTAAAGACAGAGAAAAAATCCTGTGATGGAGGGGCGGCATCTGCATATGAGGTTAAGATTTTCATCTTTTGCAGACCGACCCAATGCAATACAGAAAGATATAGATCCATCTTGTCATAAAACCGGTAGTAAAAGCTTCCCTTATGAATTCCTGTCTTTTGGAGAATGCTGTTAAGGGAAGCTTCCTTGTATGAGTATTGCGAAAAAAGATCGAGAGCAGCATTAAGCAGCTCTGGAGAGGTTAAAAGAGGGTTCTCTGTTTTATCCTCCATCCACTTAATGTGTCTTTTGTTTTCATTCATCATCATTCGCGAGTTTTTCCTTTTCTTCCTTCTTCTTCTGCATTTTTTTGAGCCATGCTGAACCAAGTTTTACTTTTA
>JAKJFV010000387.1 GCA_022704725.1 Spirochaetota bacterium | reverse complement strand
ACACCGAAGTAAAACCGTCAGCTTCCCAGCTTGCTTTTATTACCGGGGAAGATTCTTCCTCATTATAATGCCGCGAAACATTGCCTTCAATTATTGTGCTTGTTGTATTTTTCCCGAGAATTACGAACTGCGCTGTATTTAGATCGCTGGTATATTTCAAGCGGTGTATATTTTTTTCTGTATTATCCCCTTCGTTTTCAAGCCTTCCAAGATTATTAACATGATAATACATATCATATACATGTTTTTCTTGAGCATAAAAAACATCATTAATAATAAAAATACTGGGTTTAATGTACAGTACCCGCCGCTCTGCATAAACAGGTTTTGAATTATTAAGCATATACCCAAGATGACCGCCTTCACAAAAGGCATAGCCGCCGGTATCTTTCCATCGGAAATTTACAGCCTTATCTAAAGATGAGCATCCCCAGCTGTCTTTAAATGTATAACAGCTCTTACCGTCAATTGTACAGGTATTGTGTGCGCTTGCATCTTTGTACTTGTAGCGGTCAGGGCTATCGACATAGGTAAAACGCCCCGGATCAAGAAGAATGTCTTCACCATTTGAAAATACATCTATATGAAGTTTGTCTGCATGACCATGACCTGCGCCGAGTGTTCCGCAGAAAAAGTGAAAAAAGACTCCATCCTTTTCCCGGCTTGACCGGAAGCAGACATGACCGCTTTCGCTTAGTGCAAGAGACAATTGTTCAGGATGTTTTTTTTGAATTTTCTCAAACTCTTCTACAGCTTCAAACCCGAGATCCCATACAGTATCAAAATCAAGTTTTTCATAGGAAGAGGATTTTAACACAGGGTCCTTAAAAATATAGGCGCCCTTTGAGACAATGTCTCGCTGATCAATGTCGTCGCTGTCGCCTATACATAGTTCGTGGCCGTTGGGTTTTTGGAGGATGCTGTCGGCGTAACACATTGCCCTTGTTTTTTCTTCTATGGGATGCGGAAGCTCAATACCATTACGCTTTGCAATAATAACAACATCAAGCAGATCATGACACACTTCATTATGATACATGGTGCTCTGCTCCCACTGCATACCGTCATCATATATTTGAACTTCTGTTATTTGCGACAACCGGTATAACGAAGTCTTAATATACGTGTCATTGCGTTTTTTGGATTCATCATCAAGGTCCGGCATCATTGCACCTGCAAGAAATAATCCGTGATTTGCAAGAACACCCCAGTTACTCATATAGTTAAAGCTGTTGTATACACTCATAATAAACTCTGCATGTTCAACAATACTGTGTTCAAACTTTGTCATTACTTCATCGGTAAGGTGAACACTGCCTTTAAAATAGCACACTGCTTTTAGCCAGTATTCAAGGCGGAGTCCTGTCTCAATAGTTCTCCACGCCTTTGCATTATGAGGATGATCTTTTTTAACGGTATCTATCCAGTGACAAAGCTGCTTAGCAAAACAGGCAGCATATTTTTCATCGCCGGTAACAGCATAAGCCTGTCCTAAACAAATCCAGAACCTCATTCTGTTAAACGCAAACACCCACTCCGGATCGTCTGAAGGCTGATAAAGCCAGTCAATTTCTTTAGTAAAAATAACCGGCTCATACGTCCGTTCCATATCCCAGCGCAGATTAAAAAGAAATTTCTGCTGCACTGTATTATCAGCTGTTTGTATTACATGATCTAATTCATCTTTGCAGTACTGTTTTACATAAGCGGCTGCTGCATCTCTGCTGCCGAAAAAAAAGCGTTTATTCTGATTAAAAAAATCTGCAGTTTTCATGATGTTCCTTTATTTACCAATAAGATTTCCATTCCGGTTTATTAAGGCGTGTTAATGCCTCAAGATAAAAATAGTCTCCCCATGTTGTACACTCATCAACACCTTCGGGAGTGCAGGTATTATACGGCGATT
>JAKJFV010000386.1 GCA_022704725.1 Spirochaetota bacterium | reverse complement strand
ACATTCAAAGACTGGATCTGAGAACAGAAGAACTTCTCGAAGATTTAGCACGGGCTCAGATTGTGATAGAGGAAAAGCGCTCAATAATGGCGGAGAAAATGAAAAATAGAAAAGTTCTTACGAAGCTAAAAGACAAAAAAAAAGAAGAACACCGTTACGGAGTTCTTCTTAATGAAGAAGAAATTATGGACGATATTGCAAATTCTAATACTTAAATTCGCTTCCGCCTATAAATTCTCTTAACAGTGATTGCCCCGGTACATAGTTCACCGGAATTGGCAGAAAGTTGCTTAAAAACCGTAAAAGACGGGATGCTTCGGTATATTCTTTCTGGAGCGGTGAAACACAGCGGAGGAGCGGCTCTGCATACATTTTTAGAACTGCAAGCTCATAATCAAGCGCTGTATTCAGCATGGCATCTGCCCGGTCTTGAAAAGGATAAATGTGAAGTCTTTCGCCCCGCTGTACACTGGGCCACATCTTTATGGTGTCGCTTGCCGTTTTTCCCCTGAACTGTGAATCCCGTACAATGCGCCTGATTAACCGGTTATCGCTTGTTGATATTCTATTGTGATCATCAAGATTCAATTGAGTTAAGGCCGATAAATAAATTTTAAATTTGTACTTGCTGTCTATAAGTGGCGTTAGCTTGTCGTTAAGTCCGTGAATGCCTTCTAATACAAGAATATCGTTGGGATTGAGGCACATGGTTTTTCCGGTATAAAATCTTTGTCCCTCTTTAAAATCATAGGAGGGGAGTTCAATGGTATTGCCGTTAAAAAGATTTACAAGATCGGTGTTCAGCTGTTTTACATCGAGGGCTTCAAGACATTCATAATCATAGTCTCCGTTTGCATCTTTGGGTGTTAAGTCGCGGCCTATGTAGTAGGTGTCGAGTTCAATAACCTTGGGCATATAGCCTAAAGCCCTTAACTGCATCGACAGCTTTTTTGATGTCGTTGTTTTACCGGAACTTGACGGTCCTGCGATTAGGACCACCCGTACATCTGTCTTATTCTTAATTTTGTCTGCAATATCAGCTATGCATTTATTCTGCAGTGTTTCAGTAATGTCAATAAACTCTTTCTGCATATGGTTATGGATTAATTCATTGAGTGAGGCTGCAGACGTAACATTGAGCTGCTTACCCCATTCTTTATAGCGCTTATAGACATTGAAAAGCTGGGGCAGATCTTCAAATTCAGATACTTGATCAGGTTTAGTAGTCATTGGAAAACGGAGGAGAAAACCTTCCTGATATAGGCGCAGTTCAAAAAGATTTAATCGTCCTGTCGACAATAATAATGGTGCAAAATACAAGTCGCTGAATGAGTTCATTGCATTAACGGCAACTTTTGGAGGGCAAATGTAGTTGAGCTGCTTTCGTGTTTCAACAAGATTCAGCTTGTCAAACAAGGCTGCTGCATCCTCATAAGAAATATGAGTCTGCTTGATCGTAATATCTTCACTAATCATGCGTCTCATAACCTTTCCAATTGCTTCAAGATCCTTTTCTTTTATTGAATCTTCGCTGTCAAAGGTGTAATAGTACCCGTAGCCTAAACTGTGCCCGACTACAAGCCTCTTTTGCGGGAATAATTCATGAGAAGCAGCCGCTAATACAAAACACAAGGTTCTGCGGTAAATGGCTGAACCTTCGTGAGTTCCTAATAATACGGGCTCCAACGTACAGTTAATATCTATCTGCTGGGTTAGAGAGCAAAGTTCATTGTTTATTTTCACTGCCATAATCGAATCTTTCGGACAGTCAAATTTTACAAGAATATCGGATGTTGTAATCCCCTCGTTTACCGTAAAAGGTTCCTTTCCAGGGATTGTAATTTTTATTGTATTCATGGTAAATAGTATACTTCATGGTATAAAATTTGTACAGAAATTTTAAGATTAAATTAAGTATCTATATGATATACTGAACA
>JAKJFV010000385.1 GCA_022704725.1 Spirochaetota bacterium | reverse complement strand
AACAGTCTCGTTGACCGCATAGTTCCCGGCTATCCCGCACAGGAAGCAGATGCTATACAAAAGGAATTGGGTTATGAAGATTCACTGCTTTGCGCAGCAGAAATTTTTCATCTTTGGGTTATTGAAAGCGATAAAGATTTTTCTCATGAGCTGCCGCTTGCCAAAGCAGGTCTCAATGTTATTTGGACAAAGGATATGAGTTTTTACCGGACACGCAAGGTCCGCATCCTTAATGGAACCCATACCATGTTTGTTCCTGCAGCCTACCTCATGGGCCTTGAGACTGTAGAAGACTCATTAAAAGATCCCGATGTCTCGGGCTTTATTAAAAAAGGACTTTTTGAAGAAATAATTCCTTCAATGGACGGAGATACGAAGGCGCTTGAAGAATATGCAGGCGACGTACTGGAGCGTTTTGCAAACCCCTATATCCGGCACCTGCTTATATCAATTACGCTTAACTCAATTTCTAAATTTAAAACACGCGATCTGCCTTCCCTTATATCCTTCATGGAAAAGAAGGGACGTGTACCCCTGCGGTTAGCTTTATCCATGGCAGCGCTTATGTATTTTTATTTAACCAAAAACGAAGCAAACGATGACCCTGCAATACTTACAGAGTTTAAAACTCTCAGACAAAAATATCCGGTTATCGCAAAAAATGAAGCAGACGAAATCTGCAGTGCAGTACTGTCAAATAAATCATGGTGGGGTGAAGACTTAACTGAACGAACAGGCTTATGCGATGCAGTGAGCACACTGCTTCTGAGCATAGAAGAACACGGTATAGAAAACACCATAAAAGATGTTAACAAAGCCGAATAAGGAAAACTACCATGAGCAGTATTAAAAATGCAATTCATATTCATCCTCATGACAGTGTTGCAGTAGCCCTTGAGCCGCTGAAAAAGGGTCAGATTGTTTTGGGCACAGAGCTTGCATCAGATATTCCATCCGGTCATAAATTTGCACTCGAGAATATTCAGGAAGATTCTCCCGTAATAAAATACGGCTACCCTATAGGGAAAGCAGTTAAGTCGATAACCAGGGGAGAGCACGTTCACACTCATAATGTGAAAACCCTCCTCAGCGAAGCAGCTTCGTATACCTATAAAAGACTCGGTCCTCTGCAGAATAAAAAAGCCCGTACACTGCCTGAAATACAAGCCTACAGACGTAAAAACGGAAGCATAGGCATCCGTAACGAAATATGGATAATTCCGACAGTCGGCTGCGTCAATAAAACAGCCGAAGCCCTCGCACAAAAAGCCCGCGCGGAACTTTGCACTGACAACTGCGGTATTGACGGGGTTTTTGCATGGACACACCCATACGGTTGTTCTCAAATGGGAAGCGACCACGAAACGACAAGAGAAATATTGGCAGATCTTGCACTGCACCCGAATGCCGGTGCAGTCCTTGTCATTGGACTCGGCTGTGAAAACAACACGGTAAAATCTTTTAAAGAACTGATCGCGGAAAAAGAAAATGATGGCAGTGATGAAACACAGGGCGGAAGAATTGAATATCTTATTACCCAGGATTCTGCTGATGAAATACAGGACGGACTTGCTGCATTAAAAAAGCTTATCAGTTTTGCATCACAATTTAAAAGAGAAAGTGTAAACGCTTCGGAACTCGTTATAGGAATGAAATGCGGAGGATCGGACGGGCTTTCCGGCATTACGGCTAACCCCCTAGCCGGAAGAATCTGCGATTATACAACATCGGGCGGAGGATCTGTTATTTTAACAGAGGTGCCTGAAATGTTCGGAGCAGAACAGCTCCTTATGAACCGCTGTGTATCGCAGGAAGTATTTAATAAAACGGTGAGCCTCATTAACGGGTTTAAAGATTATTTTTTGAAACATAATCAGGTTGTGTATGAAAACCCTTCACCGGGCAATAAGGACGGAGGCATTACAACGCTCGAAGATA
>JAKJFV010000384.1 GCA_022704725.1 Spirochaetota bacterium | reverse complement strand
GCGCGATATTCTTCCAATTGTAGAAGGATCTACTGTAAATACAAAGTACGGTATGGTAGATACAACCCATATTCTGTTCATAGCAGCCGGCGCCTTTAATCTGTCAAAACCCAGCGATTTAATACCCGAGCTGCAGGGCCGTTTTCCTCTAAGGGTTGAACTTGAGTCATTAAATGCTGATGATTTTAAGAAAATCCTTTTAGAACCGAAAAATGCTCTTACTAAACAGTATGCTGAACTATTAGGAACCGATTGAATTCACCGATGATGCAATTGAACGGATGAGTTTTATTGCTGCCGATGTTAATTCAAAAGTTGAAAATATTGGAGCACGAAGACTGCACACAATAATGGAAACCCTGCTCGAAGATCTTTCCTTCGAAGCCGACGAGCGTGCCGGCGAAACCGTTGTTATAACCAGCGAGTATGTTGATCAGAGATTGAAAAATATTTCTCAGGATCAGGATCTTTCAAAGTATATTTTGTAAAAAGTCTAAAGCGGTATGAATACTGTGCCGAAAATCTTATTATGGGAATCCATAAAAAGATTTTCGGCATTTTTTTTCCGGGAGCGAAACGATGAACACTTTTTCAAGATCTGTAGATTTACTTCACCGTGCCATGGATGTGAGTACCTTACGCTATCAAGTGACTGCAAACAATCTTGCAAACTCTGAAGTACCTAATTTCAAAAGAACCTCGGTAAATTTTGAAAGTTCATTAAAAGAGGCGCTTGAATCAGAAAAAACAGCTGCAGACAGTTTTAAATTGAAAACATCTGATGACCGTCATGTTCAATCCAAGGGTTTTATTGATTACCGCAGTGTAGAACCAAGGCGTGTTCTTGACTATACAACAACATCAAAAGCTAACGGAAATAATGTTGATGCAGAACAGGAAGCAATGGAAGTATTGAAGACTCAGCTGAATTATCAGCTTTTGTCACAGCTTCAGGCATTTGAGTTTAATCAGATGAAGATTGTATTAAAATAACCAGGAGAACATAGATGGGACTTTTCAGCAGTATTAATATAGCAGCAACCGGAATGAGCGTTGAACGCTTGCGGACAGATGTAATATCGGATAATATAGCTAATGCTTCTACTACTAGAACAGCAGACGGCGGAAAGTTTAAAAAATCTACCGTTATTCTAGAAGCAATCTCGGGCGATCTGCAGTATAGAAATCCCTTTGTTCCGGAATCGATCGACGGCGGAGTTGGAAAGGGTGTAAGAGCATTGCGGGTAGAAAAAGATACTACACAGGGAAGAATGGTGTATGATCCGACCCATCCAGATGCCATTCAATCGGGACCAAACGCAGGGTATGTTGAATACCCCAATGTTAATATTGTAAATGAAATGGTAAACCTTATATCAGCATCACGCGCATATGAGGCTAACTCAACAGTAATTCAGGGCTCAAAGGAAATGTTCCAACAGGCTCTTCAAATTGGTAAATAACGGATTTTTAACGCTTGGGAGGGCTTTGAAAAATGATTAGTACACTACAGCTTCTGCGCTCAGATGAACATCATCTCGGCTCGGCGCCTGTTACATCGTTAACAGGGAAATCTTTAGAGAAAACACTGCCGGATGCAAAAGCTCCGGGTAATTTTGAAAACTATCTTCTTGATGCATTAAATTATGTGAACGGCAAACAAACATCAAGCGATGTTATAGCTCAGCAGCTTATCGTAGATCCCGATTCTGTTGATGTACATGACGTAACAATAGCCATGGCGGAAGCCAATCTTTCGTTAACAATGGCTCAAGCAATCATTGACAGAATGATTAAGGGCTGGACGGAAATTACTACAACCCGCTAGTTAGTTACTATAATTCACTGTTTTATAAGAAAAAAAACCTTTTAACACTTTTCAGTTGTCCGAAACTGTGATACAATAAATAAATAGATTATTGTTCGTTCACGGGAGGGGCATGATGAACGA
>JAKJFV010000383.1:368-1953 GCA_022704725.1 Spirochaetota bacterium | reverse complement strand
CAAATATACCATTTAGGATATTAATGGTAGCGTATGATAAGGAGTATCCGACTTACTCATTAAAACAGGAACAACTGGAAGGTCTTGAATATATTGTTCAATATCCTGATATTGACAGTTTAGTACCTTATGCCTTAAAAACACTAATAAAAAACAAGAATTTAAGCAACCATGTTCACCAAATCCGCTATTGATGCGGCTTTTAGAGCATTTAAGGCAGAGGTAATTTTTCGGCCTTTATCAGTCAAAGCATACTTATGCTGTCTGGGTAATTTCCTTATAACCCCGTGGACTCGAAGCAAAGCTATCTGTCGACTGATTTTTGCAGAAAGCTGTTTGTCAGTCATCCCATTTGCCCATTCGGTACCCTCCAGCTTCTTCTGTAATGATTTGTTTGTTATAGGACCTGCATTATAAATCGGATCAGATATGGCTTCTAAGATTTCTCTATCTTTTCCGATAATGTCCAGACCTCTATGTTTTTTACCTTCCCTTGATATTGAATGTGTTACTTCTTTGAATATTTTACCTGCAGGGGTTTTATCTGTTACTGTAGCCAGTTGTTCTGAGAATCTTTTATTACAGTCCGAAGAGACTTTTGCTCTCAGATTAATATCGGCTATACCTTTACGCATGGGGCAGTATTTTTTTCCGTTTGTCCTGCTGGCATTTTCTTTATGTCTTTGAACCATATATTTCTGAGGGTTATTTATGGTTGTTTCAATACGCAGAACATTCTGCTGATTGTAAAATTTAACGCTGTTATTGTCCACATAATGGCGAATCCTGACACCATCATACCAGGTATTAACCTTAGTCAAAAGTTCCGGATTTGCTGATGGATATGGCTGACCATCTTTTTTTACGGGACGACCCATGTATTTCAATACCCTGTCATATGTACCGGTAATCATTGCATGACGCAGCAGGTTTTCCATAAGAGGCGTTAATGACTGAGGATCCTGAAAAACATAATCTCTGGCCATTTCACTCTGCCATAGAGTCCAGTAATATTTCATTCCATCGCCCAATATATGCGACATATCAGGAAATACCTCTTCTGCAAAGCCTGAAAGCATTTGTTCCCATTTTGCATCCACCTGGCTGTCCAATAGCTTCTGTGCCAATTCGAAATCATCTATATGCAAAAACTTATTGCCGTCTAAAATGTATCTGCAATTTTCTTTCTCAAGCATACGTCTAAGCCATTCCCTGCCATTGAGGGCTATCTGCATGCTGTAAGGAGCCCATGTCTGAAGCCGGACACTCATGAATCCGTAATCTGCATGATCGTAATAAAAATAAAGATGTTTACATCTTGACTTCTCAGCCCTTAAAATCGGATACCCTGCTTCAGCATTAAATGTTGATTTGAATGTATTACATCCTTCAACGCAGGACCATACTCCGATTAATCCTTCTTTTATCCCGGATTCTTTTTGAAAATTATGAGCAAGCTCTTCTTTTCGGGTATTTATTGATGGTATGTAAATTATTCCTCTGCCGCAATGTTTCTGCGAATACTCTTCAGCTGATTCAATTATTGCCGCTGATTGCTTTATTACCCAGTCCTTGTAATCTTTAT
>JAKJFV010000383.1:0-354 GCA_022704725.1 Spirochaetota bacterium | reverse complement strand
CAGAGCGAAAGCAATAGGTTTGAGCGTGCCCTTAAATACCAATCTGTCAAAACCTTCAATGTACCCCTTGATTATTGATGCGAATCCGTGTAATATTGTATTTGTATTCATGATGCGTTGCTTCATTCTCCTTATTGTGGTTTTTGGTAGATTTCATTATAAGTGAATGGCAACGCATTTTTCAATTGTTGTTAAGATGTTTGTTATTGGGTTGTGGGCGTAGCCCACTTTAGTTTTACATCCTCATAAGCATATACAAATGGATAATTGCTTGCCGGAAGGACGGACACAAAAATATAAGCCTTTAACTGCTCGCCGTTGTTTGGATTAACATACGGTATTGTCGTTCCTGCC
>JAKJFV010000382.1 GCA_022704725.1 Spirochaetota bacterium | reverse complement strand
GCATTTTTACTCTTCATCATAAGAATTAATATTGGTTGCAATAATTTACAAAGTAACTAAAAAGAGGTGAATATACAGAGGCTATAATACCCGGAAACTGTCAAAAAACAATAAAAAAAGGCCCGGGTTATCTACGAGGGCACTGAAAAAGTAGCTTTTTTACGAATATCCTTTTTTATTAGGTCTAAAAAATCAAGGTTGCAAGATTCGGGTGGACAATCCGTTTTCTTGCAACCTTTTTGATGAAATAGCTTTTTATAGTGAATAGAGCCTTCAACACCTCATTTTCTCAACGATCGGAGGCATAACTGACTCCTCTTAGAGTAATTTCAATATTCTTTTCAGATTTGCGGCGAAGATAGCCATTGCCCCCTGCATCTGCATACATGACAATCCATATGACTGTGCCCTGTCATATCCGTATACTTGTTTGAGTTCTGCGTTTTTCGCTTCTATCTTATAACGCTCTTTGGCTTTCTCTTTAAATCGTTCGGTCTGCTGGAAATCTATTTGGGCTTTCTGCTCATCCGTCTTTATTGGTACGGAATAGGTTTTTGATTTTGCGCCAGGCTTATAACAACCTTCTCTTCTTGCACAGACTTTGCATTTTTCTATATCAAAATAATAAGCATAAGCTTGATTCCAGGCACCATTCTTTTTACCATGTTTAGCTCTGCGTATTGCCATATGTCCTGCGGGGCATACAAACATCCCTGCATCTTTATTATAATCAAATTTGTCCTCTTCTCTGCGGCATCCCTGACTAATAGAGGGATTCAACTTAGAGACCAGCTCAAAATGCTCGTCTTTGGCTTTTTCCAGATTATCTTTCCCTGAATAAGCCGCATCACCTATAACTGTTTCTATATTCATCCCGTTAGCACGGCTTTGTTCCACTAATGCTGGAAGCTGAAGACCATCGCCCTTTTCTCCGGAAGTTATCACTGCTGCCGTTATAATACGCTCTTCACTCATGGCAATATGGGTTTTATATCCAAAGAAAGAGCTGTCTTCTGATTTGTGACCGATACGGGCATCCTGGTCTTGAGAAACGGTATAATGATCGGCTATATCTTCCAAGGTCTCTTTAAGCAGGTTCAGTTTTTCTTTTACTTTAGGCAAGCACACCAGAGTAACCTTGTCTTTCAGACTGTCAATCAATGATTGTGTGTAGGTGAGTTCGTGTTCCAACATATCATCTTCATTCTTTGCTGGCAATGAGTTTTTGATTGTTTCATCTGTTTCATAAAGGGATTTACGTAACTGTTTAGAACGCAACTTTAATACTTCTATTGGGGAATGGGGATTGGAACGGGAACCTGTATGCGTGGCATCCACTATGATGGAGGCTGATTTTATAATACCCTTCTCAATGGCTAAGATAACCGTTTTTTCGATAAGTAGATTCAAGAGATCCATGTCCTTAAGCCGGAGTTTGCGAAATTTACATAGCGAACTGGGATCTATTACATCATCCTCTGGAACCATACCCAAAAAGTATTTGAAAGACATATCATACCGGGAACGTTCCACTACGTCAACATCAGAAAGGTCGTAGACGGTTTTTAATAAAAGATATTTGAACATACGAACTGGACTTTCCGCTGTGCGCCCATTTTCCAAACTATACTTGGACACTAATTCTTTGTAAACAAATGTAAAGTCAATCAGCATGTTGATCCGACGAAGAAGATTATCCTGAGGAATAATCAGATCGTAAAGATCTAAGTGGTTACTGAAAGCCAGACGGTCTTGTTGTGCGAGCATAGTCATTCTTCTTTTATGACTCTAAGATACAAAATAAAACGGCATAAATCCAACTTTAGGTCAGATTTATACCGTTCTGTTTTTGTTAAAAAGAGGGAAAGCTACTTTTTCAGTGCCCTCCCTTCGGGATGCCCTCTTTTGTGTAGGTACGTTATATCAATCTTTTTATTGAATCAATATCTCTTATTGAGGTTG
>JAKJFV010000381.1 GCA_022704725.1 Spirochaetota bacterium | reverse complement strand
GAGCTCAATATACATCTGAGACAGGGTTTCAGAATTAAAATAAAAACAGCTATAATTAAAGGCGCTCTGTTTCAAATGTTCTTCAATATCCATATGCCACACTGGAGATTTTGTGCAATCAATTAGTATTCCGTCAAAATCTTCTTTTACGATTCCATTGTGAAGAGATATGATGTTTTCGGCAATTACGAATTGTGTCTCTGGTGAAAAAAGCTTAAGCCTTTGATAAATCTCCGCATCATTAGTCAAAACAATAAGTTTCATTCTCAACAACTCCTTATATTGACCTAAATCAATATTTATAGTAAGATACCTACCATTGCTAATCGGGCGATTAGCTCAGTTGGTTAGAGTACAAGCATGACACGCTTGGGGTCACTGGTTCGATTCCAGTATCGCCCAAAATGAAGGCTGCAGATTCTTGATTAATAGAAACTGCAGTCTTTTTTTTGTCTTTTATACATACATGGAGATGTTTTTAGCTGTTCTTTTAATTAGTGTACAATACAATATATCGGTAATATTACCTATCTTATGAGACTTTTTTACAAAAAAAAACTGTCCGAAAGGACAGTTTTATTTAACTAGGAATTAATCCGTTCAACGTATTCATTTGTTTCTGTATTAACAAGGATTTTTTCATCTTGCTTAATAAAAAGCGGAACACGAACCGTGAGTCCTGTTTCTGTCACAATTGGTTTAGTAGCACCAGAAACGGTATCGCCTTTAATATAGTTTTCACTTTCTGCAACTATGAATGCCATCTTTTGCGGTATCTTAACATCAATTGCCGCTTCATTCCAAAGAACAATTGGATAAACTTCACCTTCTTTTAAGTAGTACTTTAAAGAATCATTTAGCTCATAGGGTACATTTATAGTTTCAAAGCTTGCACTGTCCATAAAAACATAATTTTCCCCGTCTGAATATTGGTATTGAGCATCAACTGTGTCTACGGTTGCATCTTCTACCATATCGGGGGTTTTAATAGTTTGTGTTAAGACGCTGCCGTCTTTCAGGTTTTTCATTTTTACACGGGCAAAAGCTGTACCTTTACCGGGACTTACAAATTCTCTTTCTGTAACAAGATACGGACAATTCTTAATTAATAAAACTGTACCCTTGGAAATATCGCCGCCTCTAATCATACTAATTCCTCACTTAAAAATATATCAAGGTATTATATATAAAAAAGGGATTTATGCCAAGGGCTAGCTTCGTTTCATAATTAAGCCGTTTTCAGAGAAGCTATAATAGCCTGTTTCAGACACTATGAGATGATCCAATAACTGAATTCCAAGCAATTCTCCTGCTTTTTCCAGCTGCTTTGTAACAGTCATATCATTCGCCGATGGTGTGAAATTTCCGGATGGATGATTATGACATACAATTATTCCGCTTGCTCTTTCTTTTAGAGGCTCACAGAAAATTTCTCTGTTACGGAACCGCAGCTGGCCATTCTAACCTTCATAATTTCATTTGCACCGTTCAACGATGCACATAGAAATGTTTCTGTAGGCTGCAGTATTGCATGTTCAAAAAACGGAAGTATATCCTGCGGACTTCTAATAAGAAGCTTCGTTTTTTTCCCCTGCCTTTTTCCGAGCTCAAGAGCTGCACAGACTAAGCCTGCCTTTCCTGGACCCATGCCGGGAATACTATAGAGCTGTTCCTGAACAGTATCATTGTGTGTACTTCGTATGGTTTCGAGTACTTTTTGGGCGAGGTTTTCAACAGGGCTCGTTTTACTGCCGCTTCCTAGAATCATCATCATTAGTTCATGATCGCTTAATGTGCTCATACCATATTTTCTGGCAATCTCACGAACCTCAGGCTTTCCTTCTGTTCTTACAGTGTTTATTCGTGTATCGTACATTTATTGTCTCCCGTATTATTATTAGCTCATACCTGCTGGTTTTTAACTTGAAAAATAAAAATAAAGCATATATATTTTATACATGCGAAAAAC
>JAKJFV010000380.1 GCA_022704725.1 Spirochaetota bacterium | reverse complement strand
AAAGACAATCCCATGGGAGACTGGGTAAAAAAACTGCCGACCCAAACCCTCGAAGAACTTCTTCGCGATTATAAAAGAGACCATCCCGCATGGAGTGATGAGCTGGTGCTGCACATGGCCGAAGCCAAAAAGCAGCTCGATGTTACTATTTTCGATAAGCTGACCATAAAACTTTTTTCAAATGATTACAGCTGGAAAACGACGCTGCAGGATGTTAAACAGCAAGCTCTTCTTTTTACAGCCGACCAGACAAAAGGAGCCGTCGTCAGTAAGGAAGCTGCCGCCAAAGCGAAGGAACTCAAACCGGATCTTAACATTGTGTACGTTCCCGATGCAGGTCACCTTATACGCTTTGACGCGCTGAGTATTTTTATGAAAGAACTTAAAGCATTTCTCGCACAGCTTTCATAACAGGATCACTGCCGCTCACATAATCTTCAATGGTCCATTCAATACTGATATCACTCTCGTATAGAAGCACATATTTTTCTCCTTGCTTTTGAGCGCACGCAGGTATAGAATTAGTATACCTAATCAAAAGCGGAGAGAAAAATGTTTGCCGACAATCTTACCATAAGGGACTTAAAGATTTTCCCGCATCCCTCTCAGCAAAAAACAATCTTTGACGTTCTATGTTATACAAAAACACTTGAGGGAAAAGAACAGCTGTTAAAATACCTCCGGCATCCATGTAATTCAGAAGAGGAAGTTTACAACTTCCAAAATCTTTTACAGTCAATTTTAACTTCTTTTGAAAGCTGGAATAAATTTCATATGCTATTATCATCCGAGGTTTTTCTAACAGTAAAAAAACAGCAGGATAATCAGCTTTTATACATGCCTCCCTTTATTAAATACACAGCACACCGTAAAGGTCAAAAGTGCAGTGTGCACATGTTTATTGAGACCTTAACTGAGATATGCGGGGAGATCGGGGAAAATCAAATTATCAGTATACTGAACAAGAAATTATCGATATTTAAAATTCTTCTAACCGTGAAGTATTCGCAAAAATATGAAAACTGGTACTGTTATAATAAACACGGAAAAGAATTTAAATACATTCTTGAAGATCTCTATAAAATAGATGCACTTGTTTCAATTGCGTACATGCATCAAAAGTTTCATTTTTCTTTTCCAACATTTACTAAAGCCCGGAGTATGAAAATTGACGGCTTACAGAATATCTTAATCAATTCCTCAATCCCGAATTCAGTCCATGTACCAGCTGATACAGGAACGGTTTTCCTAACGGGCGCAAATATGTCAGGAAAAACAACCCTTCTTCTGAGTCTTGGACAAGCACTGTATCTGGCTCGATGCGGTTTTGGGATTCCAGCAACACAAGCCGAACTTCCGTGGTTTGACACAATTTTTTGTGCATTTGAATCAAACACCGTGATCGAAGAAGGCCTAAGTTATTTTGCATGTGAAGTTAAAAGAAGCGTTGAAGCAGTTAAACTATCAGGAGAGAAGGGGAATGTATTAATTCTGACAGACGAATTATTTAAAGGGACAAATATTAAAGATTCGATCAACTGCCTTTCATATTTTACCGCGCAAATTAAAAAAAGCAATGTCACTGCAGTTATATCAACACACCTGACAGAATTTGTATTAGAATATAACAAGGACAATGCCTTATTCTGGTGCTTTGAGGGTAACATAGTGAATGATCAAATATCTTTTGATTATACACTTAAAGAAGGTGTCAGCACACAGAGACTCGGTTTTAAGATTCTTGAAAAAGCAGTTAAAGATCTTGGTTAATTTTTTCAACATAAAGGAAACAACTATGGCAAATATTCTTGGAATATCAGGCAGTCCGAAAGAAAAGGGAAACACGGCATTTGCAGTTAATTATGCACTGGGGCTCTTAAAAGAAAATCATGAGACAAGATACGTATCTCTAGCTGATAAACACATCTTCCCGTGTAAGGCGTGCGGCGCATGCTCAGCATCGAGTAAGTGTC
>JAKJFV010000037.1 GCA_022704725.1 Spirochaetota bacterium | reverse complement strand
TGAATAATTTTGGTTTTTAAGCTCTGCATTGCCTTCTGAAGCCATTGCCCTGGCTGCCTTATTTTTTGCTTCAACTGCCTTGGAATTCGCGCTTTTATAATCAGGAATCCACTGAGTCGCGGCTTCATACAAGCGCCATGAGGTTTTCAGGCTGGAAGAGTCTGTAAAAGTAAAAAGCCTTTCGGCCTCATCATAGTTAATCTGAGCACCCATCACATTAATTTCGTCATTGAGGTGAGATGAATACGACTTTGCTTTTTGCAAATGTTCAAGGACAAGTGTTTTATCGGAAAAAGAGAAAGAGCGGGCAAGGAGATCTTTTGCTTTTTGAAATTGCGATTCACAGGCGAGTATTGCTGCTTTTTCTTTAAGGGGTCTGTAATCTATGTACTCAAAAAAAGCGCTCTGTTTTTTCCCGTAAAGCCCCTGCGGATAATTTTTTTCCAGAATATAAATTACATCATATAAATTAATCCAGTCCTGAACAGAATCTGCGACTGCTTCATACGCTTCCGGGTCTGTTTCTATTCTTATAAGTTTATTGTCAATATCTGCCAGGGCTTTGTCCATTTCCTTATTGTACTGTTTAATATAGGCATCGGTTACCTTGCCTTCTATAAGAAGCCCTGCTGCGCTTTGAGCTCTCTGCACAGGGTTTTTTCCCCTGATTTTTAAACTTACACAAGATGAAAAAAGTATAAAAACTGCTGAAAAGATAAGGATGAGGTTTTGTATTTTATTTTTCTTTAAGGGCATGGTTTTCTCCGTCATTAAATATAGTGTATTTTATGCTATTACTTCTTTAGAGTAAAGTCTTATTTCTTCATAAGTAAGCCCTTCCATGGAAAAGCAGCCGGAATTATTAATGAACGCTGAATAAGATTAGCAACCATTTCTCTTATGTCGGAACTCTCCCACAGTCTCATTGCATACATTTCTTCTGCCTTTTTATTGAATAATCTGAGCAAATGCATACAGGCCTCTTCGCGTGAATAGTGCTTCCGGTGATGCTGAATAAAGCTGATAATTATTCTTTCATCTTCTGCATAGTTCTGCCGTGTTCCTTCACAAATATCGCAGCCGGAACAAAATGCTTGTTCCGCTCCAAGGGCATCGAGCAATACCTGTCTCCTGCAGGTGTTACTTTCTGCAAATGCATACAGAGCCTTTGCTCTGCTGCCGTCTTTGTATGAGCCGCCCTTATATGCATCCTGAGAACTCCATATAAGAAAGGCTTTTGCGGTTGTTCCGTCCCGTCCTCCTCGTCCCGCTTCCTGAATATACGCTTCTGCTGTGGGCGGCGGATCAAGATGAATGACGGTCTTAATATCTTTTTTATCAACCCCCATTCCAAAAGCACAGGTCGCAACAAGAACTGCATCTTTTTTCGGGTAAAACCACTTTTCTACATCCTCTTTTTCCTCTTTATTAAGCCCTGCATGATAAAATTTGACAGTATCTTTCCCAAAATACTCGCTGAAGTTTTTTGCGGTTTTCTCTGTTCTTTTCCGTGTTGAGCAGAACACAATAAGCGGTTTTTCCTCCCGTATTGCACAAAAAAGGGCCGCTTTTTGTTTGCATTCTGCACGTTCAACATAGTAGCAGATATTCGGCCTGTCGGATTCGCTTCGTAGAATATGAGCTCTTCCTTCAAATAAGACCTGTGCAACTCTTGAAAGTACTTCCGCCGAGGCTGTTGCGGTAAAAGCTGTGACAACCGGAACTTTGAGTGTACTTATAATGTTTCCGAGTGTTAGGTAGGCGGGCCGAAAGCTGTCTCCCCATTCGGAGACGCAGTGAGCTTCATCAATTGCAATATGACCAATATTATACCGTGAAAGTTTTTCTAAAAGGGTTTTGCTTTGTAAGACTTCCGGGTTTGCAAGAATGATTTTTGCACCTTGTGAAAGCCGTTTAAAGTTCTCATCACGCTGTTCTGTTGTTTGACTGCCTCGAAATACAACCGGATTAAGACCTCCATCTTTCATCCGCCGTTCCTGATCATTCATGAGGGCTAAGAGAGGGTAGAGAATGAGTGTCGGCTTGGGAAGAATAACGGCTGGAATCAAGAAACACAGGGATTTTCCTGCCCCTGTCGGGAGCAGTACTATTTGTTTACCCCGTTCATTGCCGTCTTCATCATACAGAATTTCTTCACCTTCATGTTCTTTAATGTCTTTTGCATGTTCATTCATGTAGCACACAGACTCGTAGGCATCGAGAATATTTGCAATAACCAGATACTGCCACGGATAAAGATATTGTATATTGAATACCTGTTGTGCTGCTCTTTGAACCGGATTTTCGGTGAAGACATAATCCCTTTCTACATAATCTTCCAGGCTCATGAGTGCTAATCCAAACTCATCAGCCGGACATACATTGTCATCATCGAAGCGGAGTAATAATTCTTCCTGTTCAGAAACTGATATTTGACTTGTTTGCTTCATACATCCTTATAGGACGCAGTGATGCTGTTTTATACGCCGGTAATGAATTATTCTTCTAAAATAGTTATTTCGACCCGCCGATTTTTTGCCATTCCTTCTGCTGTTGAATTTGAGGCTGCAGGTTTTTCTGCACCGTAGCCTCTGGTAAAGACATGGTAGGCATCTTTTATACCGACAGAAATGAGAAAGTCTGCGACCGATTTGGCTCTTTGCAGCGAGAGCTGCATCCTGGATTCTGCGGTTCCTGCAAGTGCTGTGTGACCGGAAATTAAAAGATCATGGTCAGGAAATTCCTGCAGAATTTGGGCAATTTTTTTCAGTTTTTCTTTTTCACTCTGACGGAGTACAGCACTGTCGGCTTCAAACTGAATGTTTTCAAGCGTCAGTGTAATTCCCTGTTCCCCTTTACTTACCTGAGTGTCTTCAATGCCGAGCTTTTCGATTGAGTCTTTAACACTCTGCAGGGTGTCGGGTGTTGAAACTTTTTTAAGCTCTGTTATTTCAGACTGTGCAGTTCCTCTATATTCAAAAAAGTTACCAAGAGAGGTTTCTATAACAATACGGAATGTTTCATTGTATGAATGAATAGCACCTATTGTATTGTCAAAATAAATTGTCTGATTAAAGGCCCCCATTGTGTGAAAGGGATAATCGATACGCCGGTTGTTGTCTATGTATTCTTCTTTTTTGGGTACCGGATTTGCATAATCAAGGCTGTACTGCACCTTAATTATGTGAAGTGTTCTACCGTCAATACTTTGAGTGCCTGCATAGGTATAAGAAGCGCTGAAAGGTATAATGTAGGGCTTGGCAATACCGAATATTTCCCGCAGGTCATGCACCTCATAGCCCTGTGCAATCCAGCTTTCGCCAACCCCGACATCCTGTGAGGGAAAGAGAGGGACGTTTCTTGCATTCGGCATAAAATACTCATCGCTCATTGAGTATTCTCCCAGTTCACTGCACCAGAAAACACTTTTATATTCAGTTCCCCAGACAAATTCTTTTTCATTAACACCCTGTACCGCTGTCTGGCTTGTCATAAATACAGCCTCATGTTTACCGGAAAGGTTATCGGTTTCGGTAATATCAACTGATATTCTATTCACTATTTCTGCACGGTGATCGAGTTTTCCGTTAACCAGTACATCTTCTTTTACGGTGGATAGAATACGGTATGAGTCGCCTTTTGCATAATTAAAACGGAATGTTTCTGAGCCGAGGTATAGGATGCAGGATAAAAAAAATAAACAGAAAAAAAGTTTTCTAAGCACGAACATACTCCTCTTAAAAATACCTTTGTTGCATAATAATCCTGTGCATGATACACTTTTTGATTATGACAGATAAAAAGTATAGCATACCTTTTACAGTTCCGTCGAGCTGGATAGACGGACACTGCCGGTTTACAACCTTCGGTATGATAAGCGCTGCGCAGGATGTTACTGCCGTTCATTACGGATCGGGCGGGCTTTCTATTCCCCATCTTCAAAAGAAAGGTCTTACCTGGGTGCTTGTAAAACAGCGTTTTGAAATTAATGAGTATCCGCTTTGGATGGACAGCCTCTATTTACAAACCTGGGCTAAGCCTCCTAAGGGACCGTTTTTTTTCCGCGACTATGCATACACCTATGCAAAAAACGGTAGAAAGGCAACGATGGACAGGGCTTTACTCGATGTTTCTTCCGGAGAACGGACAGAGCGTGATGAACATGCCCTGCCTTTTCTGCGTGCAACATCCAACTGGATGGTACTCGACACAGAAAGTTTAAAACCCCTTAAGCCGACAGACAATGTCATGGGAAGCCTTGAATTATGTTCCGATGATTCTCTCGAGTCCTCATTTCCAAAAATTAATCTTCCTGACGGTACTTCATCAGTCTGGGATATTGAACACAAATTTTCTCCTACAATTACAGACATAGATATAAACAGTCATGTAAATAATCTTTCATATATCCGCTGGATTCTCTCATACATACCTCAAAAGGTTTATGAGGGAAGGCTTATAAGCAGTTTGGAAACCTATTATATTTCCAGCGCTGTTTTTTCACAGAAGCTTATCTGCAGAGTCTGCGAAATAGAACAAAACACCTGTGTTCATTCAATAATCCGGGAACAAGACGGTTCCGAGGTTTTTCGCGCAAAAACAGTATGGAAAAATGAAGATTCTCTGTGCAGGAAGATTGTGATCGAATAATGGAAAAAATTATTGCGGCGGTATCAGCAGTATTTACGAAGGATCCTCTTTCTGTACTCATTGCTTTTTTTGTACTCTTAGCTCTTTTTTTTATCATAAGCATTTTTATAGGACGGCTTATTGGAAAACTTGAAATGAAAGCCTTACTTGCAGGGTATGAAAAAGAAGCACGGCTTGATGCGGTAAAAAGATCACGCTCTGTACTTTTAGGACAGCTCGGGGAGCAGATTGCTCCATTTTTACCGGGGTTTCCCTGTAATCCTGAGGACGCACGGTTTATAGGCAAGCCCATAGATTTTATAGCTTTTTCGGGCATGTCGGAGTGCGATGACGGGGAGAGCGGGGAAATACGGGAAATTTTATTTATAGAGGTTAAAACGGGCAATGCCGTTCTTTCAAAACGCGAAAAGGAAATTAAGAAGGCTGTTGCAGAGGGTAGAGTCCGTTATATAGAATACCGGATAGGATCCTGACCGTTTTCTATTCGTAATATAGCAGATTCATCACCCGAGAGCATTTTTTCACAGATATCGACCGGCATTGGTTTACCCATTAAAAAGCCCTGCGTATTGCGGCAGTTAATCTGCTGGAGAACCCCGAGCTGCTCAGCATTTTCGACACCTTCTGCGATGGTATCCAGTCCCATCTTTGTCACAAGCGAAATAATGGAGTCGGTTATTTCTGCTTCAACACTGTTTTTACTGGTAATATTTGCAATAAATGATTTATCAATTTTTAATGTGGTGAGCGGAAGAATTTGCAGGTAGCTCAAGGATGAATAGCCTGTTCCAAAGTCGTCAAGTGAAATACCCACACCAAGGTTTTTTACATCCTGCAGCAGCCGTACTGTCTCTTCCATGTTTTCTATGAGAACGCCTTCTGTAACTTCAATTTCAATTTTCCTCGGATCGAGGGAGTACTTTTTAATTGTCTCATCAAGATCATAAATAAACGAGGGTTTTTTAAGCTGAATGGGAGATACATTTATAGACATTATACCTTCGAAATTGTATGTATCTTTCCAATTCCGCAGCGTTGCACAGGCTGTGTCCATAACCCAGTCGCCGAGCGGAATAACAAGACGTGATTCTTCTGCAAGCGGTATAAACTGCTCCGGGCTTATCCATCCAATTTCATCATCGTACCACCTCAGCAGAGCTTCAAAACCGCGCAGTTTGTTTGTAGTAATGTCAACCTGAGGCTGATAATATAATTTGAAGCTGCCGTTGAGCATCGCTTCATTGAGTTTTGTTTCAAGATTGAGTCTTTTTAGGAGTTTATCCTGCATTAGGTGCATGAAGAAAAACACATTATTCTTGCCTTTCTTTTTTACATCATACATAGCCATGTCTGCAAACTTAAGGAGTTCTTCTATACTGTCTGTGTCATCCGGAAAAAGAGAAATTCCGGCTGATATGCTTACATTCACCGAGTTAACCGATTCCATGATTGCATCTGAGATTGTAACCATGGAATCTTTTGTCTCAAGTTCAGTCGCAAGAACGAGAAATTCATCACCGCCGAAGCGGAACACCTGAATAGTTTCACGGACAAAGTTTTTTAGCTGCTTGCTCACGCGGCATAATAGTTCATCCCCTGCACTGTGGCCCCGGGAATCGTTGACATCTTTCAAATTATCAATATCTATGAGCATTAAACCCAGGATTCCGTGTTCTTTCTTTGATTTTTGAATGGAAAGCTCTATAATTTCGTTAAAGCGGGATCGATTGGGGAGCCCTGTTAAGGGATCGTGGAATGCAAGATGCTCAAGTCTTATATTAAGGTTTTCGATTTTATCGAGTTTGTTTCGTAAATTCTGGCGTGAAAGAACCAGTTCTTCGGAAAGGGCAGCAAGTCTCAGGTTTTGACGCCTCAGCTGCTGCTCATGTTCCTTATCTTTGCTTATGTCATGAAGGGTTACAAGAAGAAAATCCTGGGGAAGTTTTACGAGCGATACAAAAAACCATGAATTTAAAACCTGTGAAAAAAAACTGTGTTCAATGTGTTTCCCGGTTTCAAAGGCTTCCTGTCCCATCTGAATCCATGGAACACTGGCAGAAACATGAACCATCGATTTCGAAAAAAGCGAGTCAATTTCGACCCGCTTATTGGTCATTATTTCGTATGCTTGATTCATATAAATGGGACTAAAATCAAGAATCTGCATCCCGGTATTGCATACCGGGGACGCAACAAGTAAAGCCTCAGATGTATATGTAACAATATTTTCGTAAATCAGTGAATCAAGCATACCCATAATTATATACTAATCGAGCTATTCTGTAAAACGGATTCTCTGCCAAATCTCGTTATATTTTTCAAGGCCTGCTCCCAGATCCTCTTTAATTTCACAGTTGACCATTTCTTCTGCTCTGTACATAGGAGTCTTTGTAATATAAGCCTCAGCAGCAGGATTTACTGTTGACGGATAGCGGAACTCATCTAAAAATTTAGCATAAATTTCGGGGCGGTGAATGAAGTTAATAAATTCCATAGCCAGATCATAATTTTTAGCATCTTTGAGAATACACATAGAGTCGATGTACATTGGTCCGCCTTCAACCGGAATAAAGAAATCGACAGTATCCCATTCTTCTTCAGGCACTTCGCCGTATACTACCTCTGCATATCCTTGTACTACCCAGAAGTCGCCTGCTTTAAAAGACTTTCCGAAACCTTCTGCATCAAATTTTACAAGATTAGGTTTCCATTTGTTAAGTATGAGCTCTTCGGCTTCTTTTAACTGAGCATCATCGAGGCTGTTAACAGAATATCCCAGATAGGCAAGGGCATCGCCAATTACCTCTCTCATGTCATCCATCATACACATTCTTTGATTCAAATCTTCGCGTGAAAAAATGCTCCAGCTTTTGTCGTATGAACTTACCTTGGTTTTATTTACTGCAACACCTGCAGCTCCCATTGAATAAGGAACGGCATACTTCATATCGGGATCATAGGTAGCTTTTTCCAGAATAAGAGGACTGATATTTCCCTTATTTGAAAGTTTGCTGTGGTCGATCTCCTGCAGCATCCCTTCTGCGATCATAATGGAAACATAATCCTGCGACGGAACTACAATGTCGTAGCCTTTTGCCCCGGCCTTTAGTTTTGCAAACATTTCTTCGTTTGATGCATAACTGTCAACCTTCACTTTTACGCCGTATTCCTGCTCAAATAGTTCCAGTACGGATTCAGGAGTGTAATAGGTCCAGTTAAATAAATATAATGTTTTACCGTCATTTTTATTACATCCGGTAACCATAACAACTGCACTCATAAGTGCAATAACCAAAACGATTGTAGAAAGTCTTTTTTTCATACATATCTCCTATAATAAAAGTTTGCGGGGCAAACTCAAAGATAACAAAACGGTGTATTAACAGACGTTTTTTCGTCATAAAAAATTGAAAGAAAACGGCTCTCGGGTGTCAAAGAGCCGGTCTTTTTATAAGATTTTTGGTGCAGGACTTACTTGGCCGCTGCAATATTTTTTAAGAATTTACGCAGGGTAAAGGCAATTAGTACTGTGGCCAGAATCATAACAAATGATAATGCATTAATAACCGGAGATACACCGAAGCGTATCATAGAATATACATAGAGAGGCAGGGTTGTTGAACCGGGACCGGATACGAAAAAGGTAATAACAAAGTCTTCGAGCGACATTGTTACTGCCATCATAAAGCCGGACATTATTCCGGGAAAAATGGCCGGAATTATAACCTTATTCATGGTTTGTTTTTCTGTAGCGCCTAAATCGTGAGATGCTTCAATTATAGAAAAATCAAACTCATCAAGACGGGCAAGGACCATAAGAAATACAAAGGGCAGACAGAAGGTTGTGTGCGCTACAAAGATTGAGAATAAGCCCAGAGGCAGTTTTATGCCTGAAAAGAAGATAAGCATTGAAACACCGACAATTACCTCCGGCAGTACCATAGGTAAAAAAGTAACAGTCTGTATGTAGGCTTTTCCCTTAAATTTATACCAGCTTATGCCTATGGCGGCTAAAGTTCCGAGAACAGTTGCAAGAGCTGCAGACGAAAAGGCTACAATAAGGCTGTTAAGCAGGGCTGCCCAAAGGGGCTCAGAGTCAAAAAATAATTTTTTGTACCATTCGAGAGAAAAACCTGTAAAGGTGCTGCTTTTACCTGCATTAAAGGAGTAGGCAATAATTACAAAGAGCGGAAGAAAAAGAAAAACCAGTGTTAAGACTAAAACTGTAAAAGAAAAGGAAAATGTAGATTTTCGCTGAAAAGCCCTTCTTGCGTGGCGTGCAGGCTCAGAGGCGGGCCGTTTTACATTAAGTCTGTTTATCATCTGGCGGAAAGGATTTGTATTCATTATCGTTTCTCCTCTGCCTTGCCGGGTGTTTTAAGGGCGCTTTCTTTCTTTGAGGAAGCCATCATCCATAAAACCCCTACAGTACTGAGAACGGTAATAATCATTGAAAAAGCCGCCGCTAAGGGCCAGTTTCGTGTTTTATTTACCTGATCAACAATAATATTGCCGATCATATAGGAATCCTTTCCTCCGACAAGAAGCGGAACAGTATAGGCTCCAAAAATTGGAATAAAGGTAAAAATTACTGCAGTAACTACACCGCTTTTTACATTCGGAAGGAGGACCTTCATCATGGATGCAGGTTTTGTTGCACCTAGATCGCGTGCAGCTTCCAGAAGCGAAAAGTCAAAACGGTCGATCGCAGTAAAAATTGGAAGAATTGCATACGGAAGATACATATATACCGAAACAAGAATAACAGCCTGCTGATTATATAAAAGTTTAAGATAATCCTTTGTAAGACCAAGCTGCATCAATAAAGAATTTATGAAGCCGTCATTTCCTAAAATTGACATCCATGCAAAAATACGGATAAGAGAATTTGTCCAAAATGGAATAATTACCAGGAACAGCAGAACAGT
>JAKJFV010000379.1 GCA_022704725.1 Spirochaetota bacterium | reverse complement strand
CAAACAGGCTGAAGCTCTAAAAGAAATGGAGCATATATTAATCGCAATGGGACCTCTTGGACTTCCTTCAAGAATCTTGTCGGGCAAGCTTCATTCCTTTATGACCTACACGTCTCCGACAGAAACAATTTCAAAACTTGCACAAATAGGACAAATAGATCCCATCACTCTTAATGAAGTGTATAATTTCCGGGGCATCGATGAGTCGACAAATATTTTCGGCATTACAGGATATCCTTTAAAAACAACCGGAAGCCCCCAGATTCATAACAGCGGGTACCGCAGTCACGGCATGAATGCAGTTTATATACCAGTACGCGCTCAAAAAATAGAAGAAGCTCTGGATTTTGCCGATGTTGTAGGTATTCAGGGTTTATCGGTAACCGTACCCCACAAAGAAACCATCATTCCAAATTTACAGACAGTATCTGAAGAGGTCGGGTATATTGGAGCCTGTAATACTGCCGTAAAAAAAGGAACTGAATGGAGAGGCTTTAATACCGATGCAGACGGACTGACAAAGGCTCTTCTTGAGTTTATGGAAGTTAAAAATCTTTCACGGATGAAGGTTGGAATTCTTGGTGCCGGAGGGGCTGCGAAGTCTGCGGCACAGGTAGTTAAAGATCTTAGAGGAAAGGCATGCATCTTTAACAGAACTGTTTCAAAGGCCCGGGCTCTGGCTGAACACTACGGGTTTAAATGGGCCTCTCTTTCCTCAGATTCACTCGATCTTTTAGAAGAGTATTCGGAACTCATTATTCAAACAACATCGATCGGGCTTGGAATTTCAGAAGAAGAAAAAAATGACAATGCAAATGATCCCATACCGTTTTACACCTTTCACGGACATGAATTTGTATATGATATGATTTACAGTCCGGAGAAGACACCCTTTTTAGAGCGGGCAGAAGCGGCGCATTGTAAGATTTGTAACGGACGAACCATGCTTGAGTATCAGGCATATGAACAATTTGAAATATTTACAGGAGTGCCCTATGAGTGGCCGAACGTTGACACAGAAAGAACAAAAAGAACTGGTTGGAAAAAGCATAATTGATTATTTAATTGATACTAACACATTAACCTCCGGTATGAAGGTGGGTTTGGGAACAGGCTCTACAGCAATGCCCGCTGTTAAACGCTTAGCAGAACGTATTGCAGACGGAACATTACACTCTATTAAGGCGGTTCCTACCAGTTTCCAAACATCATTAGCCTGTGAAGATTTTGGAATTCCCTTATTCAGTTTAAACTCAAAAGAAATAGGCGGCGAGCTTGACATTGCTATAGACGGCGCCGATGAAATAGATCCAAAAAACAATGTTATAAAGGGCGGGGGAGCAGCTCATGTACGGGAAAAGATTGTTGAATACAGTGCCTCTGTCTTTGTTGTAATTGCTGATGAATCTAAACTTGTACAATCCCTTGGGCATAGTTTTCCTCTTCCGGTAGAAATTATTGGGGAAGCGCGTGTATCAGTTATGAAACAGATAGAGAAAAAAGGCGCCTCATGCATCCTGAGAGAGGGCGTAAAAAAAGCAGGTCCTGTAGTGACTGACAATGGCAACTTAATTCTCGATGTCCTATGGCCGGCCGGTGTCAGTGTTGATCCGGTAAAAATGGAAGATGAGCTTAATATGATTGCAGGTGTTGTCGAAAACGGCTTTTTTACAAAAAAAAGACCGCTTGTTATGACTGCCCATGCAGACGGAAGTATAAAGGTTAGAGAGTAATATTAAATCTGCCTGGTACACATGATGTGCAAGATAAAAGGGTCTGCCGGAATTGTTGTCCAAAACTTCCGGGACAGCCCTTTTCCTTATTTAAAAATCTTTGCTAAAACCGGATCTTTTTGGCGCCAGTTTTTATTTACCTTAACCTGCAGGTCCAGATCTATACGGTAAGAAAAAATCTTCCGGAGCGCTTTTATAGACTCCACTCTGATAGTCTTAATCATCGCAGCTCCCTTTCCAATAACCATGCCTTTTTGACTTTCCCGCTCT
>JAKJFV010000378.1 GCA_022704725.1 Spirochaetota bacterium | reverse complement strand
AAAAAAAGTCGAATGAAAATTGAGAGTTTTTTTTTGCTGTTCGAAGTTGAGATTCAAATTCACGCGGAATATAATAGAGCGAGCAGTTTTTGTCTTTATCGGTAAAATACACAGAGGAAGCCTCTTTGGAAAAATAGGCAGTAACCGGAAAAAAAGAAGGATACAGCTCTTTAAACTCAGAGCTGCTGCTTACTACACCGGTAATATTAACAGAGTCGAGACTGCGCAGAACAAGATCCCCGCTTACAGATACAGGGGTTATGAGTACAAGATGAGTTTTCCACAAACCGGAAGATCCGGTTGAGCGGAATACAATTAAAACAAATAAGCAGAGGATTAAAACAATAGATAGTAGAGCATTAAATATTTTTTTTTTCATCTTATTTTTTTATAGTACCGAAAAGGCAACACCTATGCATAAGCCTAAGAGACAGCCGATGATTACTTCGATCGGTTTATGACCCTGAACTTCCTTAATTGGTTTAACTTTAATTAATTCGTGTCTTGTTAAGGCGCTTCCTATTTCATTGAGCAGTTTAGCCTGAATACCGCTAGAACGTCTGACCCCGAGGGCATCACGTACCACCACAAGCATAAAACATCCTGATAAAACAAAAATGTCGGAATTTATACCGGAGCGAATACCGATTGACGTACAAAGAGAACAAACCAGGGCCGTATGACTTGAAGGCATTCCCCCGGTTCTCCAGAATAAAAGTTCCAGAACTTCTCTGAAGGAACGAACCTTATGACTTAATAGTTTAATAACTGTTTTAATAAACTGGGCTGAAAACCAGCTGCAAACTCCGGCGAGAAACACAGGATTGGTAAGCAGCAGCTGAAACTGATTTCGTGCGAGAGTAAACATAATACATATTTTCCCGAGTAATAGTATTTTGTCAAGTAGCGTTATAGGTTCAAACATTAATAGAGTGCAGAAATTGAATGCTGCGTTGACATTTTACTTTGTACAGTTAGAATATACAGTGTGAATTATATTGAAATAACAGCCCAAAAGGATGACGACGGACGGAGAATTGATGCGGTAATACGCAAGGTTATGCCGGCGATGCCGCTCTCTCTTTTGTACAAAAATATTAGAACAGGATTTATAAAGCTTAACGGGAAAAAAACTCAAACAAACACCCGTATACTAAACGGCGATTGCATTTGCATTGCCGAGGTTTTATACGCATCATACAAACAGGAGAGTACTGAACCGCTGCCTGTTCAAAATGCAGACTTTATCACTCTTTTTAAAAATGAGCATATGTGGATTATTAATAAGCCAGCAGGAATTACTGTTCAAAAAGCTGCAAAAGACAGTATAAGCCTTGATCAAATTATAAAAGCATCCTCCGATCTTCCTATGTCTCTTTCTTTTACCCCGGGTCCCCTGCACCGCCTCGACCGCAATACAAGCGGTATTGTGTGTTTTTCTCAAAGTCTTAAAGGCGCACGCTGGTTTACCGAACAGATGAAAGGAGGCGGTATTGGGAAATTTTACCTCGGGCTTGCACAAGGACTGCTAGAACATGAGGAAGAATGGGAAGACGGTATTGAAAAAATTGAAGGAAAGCAAAAATTTCATACGGTGAAAATTGTAGAAGGCAGTACACGTACCAGAGCTAAACCACTGTCACAGGGGAATCTTTTTAATAAGGATGTTACACTTATTGAATACCAGATTTTCGGCGGAAAAACACACCAAATTCGGGCGCAAAGCTCCTTTCACGGGCATCCGCTCATTGGAGACAGTGCATACGGCGGGGACTGCACCCTTGTGCCCTCTTTTTTTCTGCATGCTAACATACTGCTTTTTCCTGGTAATGATTTAGGAATACCCTTGCGTATAAGAAGTCCGCTGCCGCAAAATTTTAAAAATACTCTTGAAATCTGCTTGCCCAAGCATGATACAGCCCTTATACTATAAATAACAGTATGAAAACAATTACAGACATCGTCAATTTTTTTAAAGGCATCACAGTGTACGCACTAGTCGGCG
>JAKJFV010000377.1 GCA_022704725.1 Spirochaetota bacterium | reverse complement strand
TAAGTATTTTTTGACCGTTTGGCTGAACCATTTGAACCATAAAACCCGTTTGAACGGGAATAATAAAAAAGAACCATCCCGATTCCGATACTCCGAGAAAATTATAGGGAACATAAAATGTAAGTTTTGTGTATCCTTCATTTATAACATCCTCGTAAGGGGAAACCGTTAGGGGGTCTCCATATAATCCTGTAAGTATATCAAACGGATAAAGCATAGTTGCATAAAACTCTATTCCTGCCAGTACATTTGATTCGGGTTCTATGTAATTTTTATGGTAATCAATTTTAAAATACAGTTTTTGATTCGAATAATCCGGAATAATTTCATCGAGTGAGGCAAAATAGGTGTCTTGCCCTGAAGGAAGGGGAAGGTTTGACGTATTTACCGGTATGGTATATTTTAAAAATCCGTCAGAGGTAAACCAATACACCGTTTGTCCGGAGTTGGTAAGGCACACAACAATAAGCTCATTGTTTTTGTTGGTATAAATATTTTTAATGAAGGGAAAGGGAGTTCCTCCGGGTCCCTGCTGCCCAAGGTAATCAATAAAGCTTCCATTGTTTGAAAAACGTAGTACAACATGATTTAAGAGAAGTTTATTTTCAACATCTTGTTCTTGGCGTTCATAGGGAAGAATGTCTACCGCATAGACTGTTTTGTTATAATCTATCGCAATTTTACCCAACTTATTAAAGGAATATGCAAGAGACTGCTGTGTCGATGAAATTTCACTATGTTCGGAATCGGATACGCCTGTATTGAATTTTTGAATAAACGAAGGAACCGGATTCATGTCGGGATTGTATATTATACCCAGTAAATCTCCGTAGGAATTCAAATGAATAAGTTTATTAGCTTCTCCGTTAGAAATATAAAAAAAACCATCTTTCATTTGTAAAAAGGTAGATATTTGCCCCGGATTGCTTAATGAATAAAGATCCAGTTCATCTTCAAAACTGCCGTAAGAAAGGGTAAAAAGCTCTTCATGTTCAATTGTTGACACAATGTGTGAGCGGTTGCATGAAAAAAGCATTGAGAGTACTATCGTTAAAACAGCTATTTTACAAGCTTTTTCTAAGTAAATCATAGTTTTAAGGATACCTGCTCTTGCATTCGGTTGTCAATACAGCGTATCTTTCAAAAAGATCTTGCATTTTATAGATTTTATGGGTACATTTATTAAATGTTAGATACAGTATTAAAGTTTTTTTTTGGTTCAAAACACGAACGCGATATTAAGGCACTTAAACCCATTGTCGCAAGCATTAATGAAGAAGAAGCTTGGGCAAAATCTCTTAGCAGTGAAGAATTTCTTTCTACAACACAACAATTCAAACAACAACTGGCGTCCGGTAGCTCCTTAGATTCCATACTTCCAAAAGCCTATGCTTTGGCTCGAGAGGCAGCATACAGGGTTCTCGGTGAACGATCTTACGATGTTCAGCTCATGGGTTCCCTCGTTCTTAACAAAGGAAAGATTGTCGAAATGAAAACCGGTGAAGGTAAAACACTTATGTGTGTTGCCGCCGCATATTTGAACAGCCTTACCGGGAAGGGAGTACACGTTGTAACAGTAAACGATTATCTTGCAGAACGCGATGCGGAATGGATGAGACCAGTGTACTCTTATTTAGGGGTAAGTGTTGGTGTCATAGTTTCAAATATGGACAATGAGGCAAGAAAACAAGCATATAATTGCGACATAACGTATGGAACCAATAACGAATTCGGTTTTGACTACTTGCGCGACAATATGCAAATAGCGATCGATCAAAAAGTACAACGCGGATTTGCTTTTTGTATTGTTGACGAAATAGACTCCATTCTTATTGATGAAGCCCGTACTCCCTTAATCATTTCAGGACAGGGTGAAGACGATACGGCAAAATATTTTGAAGTTGACAAATATGTTGGTCAGCTTACAGAAGTTGAAAAAAATCCCGACACGGGCGAGTATCCTGATGAAGCTCAGGGACAGACTGTTGTAGGCGACTATAAACTTGATGAAAAAAGC
>JAKJFV010000376.1:1792-2023 GCA_022704725.1 Spirochaetota bacterium | reverse complement strand
TCAAGAGCTGAGAGACCGAGCATCGTATGCAGAATTGCATAGGCTTCTCCAATGAGCTGCATGTCTGCATACTCAATGCCGTTGTGAACCATCTTAACAAAGTGTCCGGCGCCCCCGTTTCCGACAAACCCGCAGCAGTCTTCTCCTTCGGCCTTTGCAGAAATTGCGTGCAGAACGGGCTTTACAAGTTCGTAGGCTGCCTTGTTTCCACCTATCATAACGGCAGGCCCG
>JAKJFV010000376.1:0-1782 GCA_022704725.1 Spirochaetota bacterium | reverse complement strand
TTCTCTCTTAGATATTCAGTTCTGCGTTCCGTATCTTCATAGTGTGAGTTTCCGCCGTCAATAATGACATCGCCCGGGCTGAGCAGAGGAAGAAGAAGTTCTATGCTTTCATCCACCGCGCTTCCGGCCTTTACCATGAGCATAATTTTTTTTGGGCTTTCAAGAGCGCTCACAAAATCTTCCAGGGTAAAAAAACCTTTAAGTGTTTCTTTTTCGTATTCAGTTTCCGCTTCCCGTGTTTTTTCAGGACTTCTGTTATACACCGCAACGGGAAAACCTTTATCTGCCATATTATATGCAAGGTTTTTGCCCATAACGGCTAAACCGATTAATCCAATTGAATACTTCATATAACCCCCTTGGTACTTTTGTCTATTTGTACTTATTCTATAATGTTAAAAGGTAATACCGTAAAGTGCAAGTAATAAAGTCACTAAACGCAGAATACTTCTAAACTGATAATCTACCGGACTAGTTTCAGGTATTTTGCATAAAGACTGCGTTCCTCTCTCTTTATGCGGTCGCTCAACACTGATATGAGACTGCTGCAGTCTTCTGCAAATCGTTCCTTACCCTCCCCCTTTTCCCAGGCGGCTATTTGACTAAGGGCAGAACCTGCAATGTCATTCATATCGCGTCCCATCACTTCAAGAAGCTGTGCGAGAGACGGATTTATGTTTGCCTCCTGCTTCATTACAGGATAAAAATCTCTGTCTTCATGCGCTAAGTGACTTATTAAGGCGCCTTTTACCAGTGAAATTTTTTCCAGTGCTTTTGGGGTTAGAGAACCTTCATTCTTAATATCAGATAGTAAAGAGGACAGCTGTGCGTGCTCTGCATTTAAACTTTGTATTAATTGTACATTCATTGTCAATCTCCTTTCAGTTGATACATATTACAGCCTGATATCAGCATTGTCTGTTGTTTTTACAACATACCTATTTTTTTGACTTCGCACTCATACTCATAACATCAATTTTAAATACCCGTGTTGCTTCCACTACCTGAGGCAAGAATACATGATTACTGGTTTTTCCATAATGAGCCATAAGACACCGTAAGCCCTTCATTTTTTCTTCACCGAAAACCTCGTTAACACAGGCCGAGCCTATGATGCTCGCATACTTATACCCCCAGTCGCAGTCAGTCTCACCGGTAACAAGCTCGTGATTTGTGTCGAGTTCAAACCCTGCCTTATTATTTTTTGCTATGAGATCAATCTTACGGCCCTCTTTAGCGCAGTGAAAATAAAAACACAACGAATCTTCCCAAGACCAGCCGTAACTCAGGGGTATTATATACGGATAAGAATCGGTATTGAGCGCCAGATTTATGCTTCGAGCTTTCTCAATAATTGCTTCGATCTCTTTTTTATCAGTTATTTCTCTGTCTTTTCTTCTCATGTTCATTCTACCTTCCATATTTTAAATATCATCGATAGGAGCTTCGTGATGTTTTTCCATACTTATTCCTTTTTTCTATCCTTTTTAAAAACCTTCTGCATTTCAACATCGAGCGCTCCTATTGATAAGAATAGCTCATGAAGCGACAGGAGCAGCGACACAAAAAGAAGCACAAGACTTGTACCGAAAACAATTTCTGCAGGTATTACCCAGCCTAAAAATATACAAAACATAGACACGACACAAAACAGAAAGCTTAAAACTCCCACTATTTGAGTGTATTTTATGACAATAATTCTCTGCCTGAAATTTTTAAGCTGGCGCATAATGCTGTCATCAGGGTCTTCTTTATACAGCGCTATATGCTGACGAACCAGGG
>JAKJFV010000375.1 GCA_022704725.1 Spirochaetota bacterium | reverse complement strand
CACAGTTTACGGGACATATTACTGGTAAAATCTGAACGCAGTACAAGAAGGGAGTTAAAAGGCAAGGAATTTGATACCGAAGAGCATTTTCACGAAGTTTTTTTTCAGGGAATTGCTCAAAAAACAGGTAAAACAACAGAACATATACGGGAATGGTATTTTTCGGTGTATCTGCCCCGCCTTGTCAGAGTTCTAAAAAAAAATTATTCGGCACGGCCGGGTTGCGCTCTTTTATTTGAAAATTTAAAAAAATCTGCTATCCGCTGTGCGGTATATTCTGACTATGCAGCGGTAAGTCACAGACTTGAAGCTATAGGACTGAATCCTGAGCAGTGCGGATTACTGTATTGTTCAGAAAAATTGGGATCGTTAAAACCCTCTTCTAGTGCATCGAAGACCATATGCGAAGATTTACATCTTCAGCCCTCGCAAATTCTTATGATTGGAGACAGGGAAGACACTGATATTGCCTTTGCAAAAAACAGCGGCATGCACTACATTCAAATAAAGACGCACAAAACAAAAAAAACAACTGATCCGGCAGAAAACAATCTGATGGAGTGGGATGCTTTTGTTGAGCTTTTTATGCAGTTTATTAAGGCAAATCCGCAGGAAATAATATCGGCCTAATCACCTTCACACGGCCAGATGTTGTTGCTTATACCTGCAAGTTCTACAACCTTTTCGTGGCAGAGTTTTCTCATAGCGAGAATAGACTCTTTTCTGCTTAATGAAGGATCTATGAGAAGAGGCTCGCCTACACGAAGTGTTATGGCGGGCTTTTCTTTTAGAATAAGTTTTAGTAATCCCTTAGGTTTTCTATATGAAAAAGCCATTGGAATGACTGGAATATTATACCTCTGAGCAAAGGTAAATGCACCTTTTTTGAAGGGACGGATCGGTACATAATAAGGCCAGTTGCTGGACTCAGGAAATACATGTATCCATTTTTTTTTCTGATGAAGAACATCAAAGGCCTCATTAAATTTTCCCATAGCCCGCAGTGATGAAGGTACCGGGATCCCCCCGACCAGGCGTATTAAATTTCTGTCCTTTGTTCCCAGGTTTTCCTTCCATGCAGGAAACCATAAACGTCTATAGCGTACAGCCATAAGTACCGAAAGGAAATCCCACTTGAAAGTATGATTTGAGACCGTTAAAGCTCCATTTTTTAAGAGCTTTTTATGCTTTCTTAGATTATTTCTTCCCTCAATTTTTAATCCGTATTTAAAAGGTGCAAGCGTAAAGACCAGTGTAAAAATACCAAGGTATGTTAATGCACTCCAAAGTTTGAAAATAATCTTTTTTTCCAAAAACGGATAGTTTTCGTCAACCTCAAAGGGATTCTCAATAACACGCTCTATAAAGTGAGCATCGGGTTTATCAGGGTATTGTAGATCGAGTTCAGGAATATAGGGGTCGCTCATGGGTCATCCTTTGTAAAAAAGTACCTCATACTAACACATAGAGATAGATTTCGCAACAAAGACTACTTACAATAAAGAACTGCTGATTGACGGAAACCAGCAGTTCTACAGTGCGATTTGATCAGCTCTGTGAAAATAAAGGGGTTGAAATGTAGCGCTCACCGGTATCCGGTAAAATCACGACAATTGTCTTTCCCTTATTTTCACTTCTTAAAGCCAGAATACCTGCAGCTTTGAGAGCGGCTCCCGAAGAAATACCGGCAAGAATGCCTTCTGTTGTACCCAGCTCTTTTGACGCTTCAAAGGCATCATCGTTTTCTATGGTGATTATCTCATCATAAATCTGTGTATTCAATGTTTGAGGAACAAAGCCTGCACCAATACCCTGTATTTTATGAGGGCCGGGAGTACCCTTTGTTAGTACCGGAGAAGCAGATGGTTCTACACCGACAACCTTTACAGAAGGTTTTTTTTCCTTAAGAAAGCTGCCGGCACCGCTGATTGTTCCGCCTGTACCAATACCAGCGACAAAAATATCCACTGTTCCGTCAGTATCATTCCAAATTTCAGGACCCGTTGTCTCATAGTGTGTTTTG
>JAKJFV010000374.1 GCA_022704725.1 Spirochaetota bacterium | reverse complement strand
AGAGGGATTATATTCCGCTTATTAAACAAGCGCTCAAAGAAGACCTCGATAAAAACGGCGATATTACAAGCACTGCAATTTTCAGCCGTAAAACACAGGCCGTGTTTAAACTTTTAGCAAAGGATGACGGCGTCTTATGCGGTATTGATGTGTTCCGCGCTGTCTTTTCCTGTCTTGACCGTAAGGTTACCGTTGAAACTTCTTTCAAAGACGGCGACCGTCTTACAAAAGGTGCAGTCGTTGCAAAAGTAACCGGTCCTCTTATATCAATTTTAACGGGAGAAAGAACTTCTCTCAACCTCATATCGCATCTTTCGGGTGTGGCAACCAAAACAGCCCGTTTTGTTTCTGCGGTGAACGGCAAACCGGTGATTTTGGATACACGAAAAACTGTTCCAGGAATGAGAAAGCTTCAAAAATATGCCGTTGCCTCTGGCGGCGGGCAAAATCACCGCATCGGTTTATACGACATGATTCTTATAAAAGACAACCACGTTGATGCTGCAGGCGGCATTACGGAGGCTGTTGAGAGAGCAAGAAAATGCTGGGGAAACCGCTTTAAGATTGAAGTGGAAACAAGAAATCTTGAAGAAGTTAGCGAAGCATTATCCTGTAAGGTTGACCGCATAATGCTCGACAATATGAACAATGACTTAATGAAGCAGGCTGTTGAAATTATTGCAGGCAGGGCAGAAACAGAAGCTTCGGGCAATATGACGCTGGAAAGACTTCCCTCTCTGGCGGACTGCGGTGTCGATTTTGTTTCTTTCGGGGAGCTTACGCATTCGGTGAGCATCTTCGATTTTTCTCTTAAACAGGAAGCGGTACTTTAACAGATGGAAAATATCAATAAGAAGACCAATGCTGAGGTTCTTGATCAAATACTGCAGCTCAAAAAATCGTTTGCAGGCAGGGTTCTCATTGCCGCTCATCATTACCAGCAGGAGTCTATTGTAAACATTGCAGATGTTGTGGGCGACTCCTACCGGCTGGCCGTTATAGCTTCTCAATCTGATGCAGAGGTTATTCTTATGTGCGGTGTGCGTTTTATGGCCGAGAGTGCGGCGATCCTTGCCCGCCCTGATCAAAAAGTGCTGCTTCCCGATTTTTCTGCAGGCTGCCCCATGGCCGACATGACAACGAGAGCTTCAGCGGAAAAAGCGCTTGCCTCCATTAAAGCGCTTACCGGTGAAAACGCTGTTCCCTTAACCTACATGAACAGCTGGGCCGACTTAAAGGCGTTTACCGGTTCAAAAGGCGGAAGCATATGCACCTCAGGAAACGCAAAAAAAATAATGTCTCATTATCTTTCTGCGGGCAGAAAAATTCTTTTTATGCCGGATAAAAATTTGGGCATCAACACGGCCCGCTCGCTTGGACTTACTGAAAATGATATGTGTCTTGTTTCTCAGGACGGGTTGGTACCTGCTGATTGCAAAAACGCGCGGGTCTTTTTGTGGGACGGGTACTGTCCCGTTCATCTTGAGTTCACTCCGGATCAGGTTTTGGATTTGCGCGCAAAATACCCTGATATTACACTGATGGTTCACCCCGAATGCGTAGAAGAAGTTGTTGGATTGTCAAATTCAGCTGCTTCCACAGAAGGAATGGCAAACGAAATTGCACGTTCTCCTTCCGGCTCCGTGCTTGGTGTTGGTACAGAATACCGTTTTATAGAAAGAATGATTCGCGGAAATCCTGATAAAACAATAGTTCCTTTGGAAAAATTTTACTGCAGCGATATGGACCGCATAACTCCAGAAAATATTCTTACTGTGCTTAAGGCTTACAAAGAGGGATGCGCAGATTCATATTGTGTATCAGTTAAAGAGCAGGATCAAAATGATGCCCGTAAAGCTCTTTCTGCTATGATTGCTATAACGGAAGGCGTATGATTAACGACGTGCTCATTATAGGAACCGGTATTGCAGGGCTTTCTACAGCAATTTCGTGCCGGGAAGCAGGATTATCGGTTCTTGTCATAACAAAAAACTCAAAGATAGAAGAGTCAAATACAAATTATGCACAAG
>JAKJFV010000373.1 GCA_022704725.1 Spirochaetota bacterium | reverse complement strand
ATTATCAAAGATTAATCAGCATTCGGGGCTTTACAAGCATAGCAATTGGTGTTTTAGCAGTCCTTTTACCCCTCCTTATTGCAGGAATTGTATGGACTGTCATGATATACATACTCGCAGTGTATCTGCTTCTATCTGCAGGAACAGAACTCTTTGCACTTTCCAAAATGAAAGAAGCAGGCATTGATACTAAACCCTATATGTATGAAGTATTTTTCTCAATCGGTTTTGCACTTCTACTATTTATTATGCCCGCAAAATTCGGCATAATTATTGTCAAAATCTTAGGAATCCTTATTCTTCTTGCTGCGGCAGGATTCATTTTCCGGGAGTGGAAAAACAAACCGCTCATTGTTTACCCGGAACAGGATACTTCTTCAGATACAAAGGAATAAAAACAGTGCTTTAAAAAGAAGAAGCTCCGGACCAATTGGCCGGAGCTTTTTTTCAGGCTGAACTCATTCTATTAAAAAGATATTGATCCTCGCCTTTTATTGCAGCCTGTTTTTATCATATAGTATAAAAAACTTTTTATACCGTGTAGTTCTTGTTTCTTGAAAATAGCGTACATCGTCTTCTTCCGGATACACCCTGTACTTAAAATAACCCTTTTCTTCTGCAAATTTTATAACAGCATCACGTATAGCGGCATCAGCATCTCCAAGGTTAAAAATGAAGGTTTTAAGTGTATATGTAACCCTCAGAACCCCTGTTAAATCATTAAAGGAAAACTCTATCTTTGCGTTTCCCGCATCAACAGTAGAAACCTCAAATTTTAATGCATCGCTTTTCTCTGTATCCTGAGCAAAAAGCATAATACTTACTGTAAACAGTATCACAAAAATTGATAGAACCTTCTTCATAAGAAACCTCCTATTCGAAACTCCCTTCTGTCTATATTGGACATAGAGGATCTGTCATCCCTGACCTTATGTAATTATACACTGGTTTCTAATTTCGGGCAAGAAATAAAAAATGGTTTTATTATCAATTTTATACACCTTTCCCTGTTTAATTTTTTGAAGACTCCACAAATTAAGCGTAATGGTATATACTTATATAATAACATTTTTTTAGGAGATCGTATGCTTTCACAATCGCAATATCTTGTTGACTGGGATGATATTGAGTATCCCAATTTTATTGCATGGATGGAACATGGTTTATCGGCTTTTCCACTCAATACTGCCTTACGTTATAGAAGCGGGAAATCAAAAGAATTTGATGTTTGGACATACGAACGTCTATTTACAGCTTCAAAAAACATAGCCCGCTCACTCATTCGCAGCGGATGCAAAGATAACGACAGAGTTGCACTTTGGGCAGAAAACAGACCGGAATGGTGTGCCGTCTGGCTTGGAATTGTTTTTGCCGGCTGCATAGCCGTCCCAATCGATTTTAACCTTCCCGCAGAAGACACTGCTTCTATTTTATCGATGGCACAGGTTAGCGGAATTATCCTAGGTCAGAAAAAAGCCGATACAATAGAAACGCTTAAAAAAGCCTGTTCTTCAATTACCTTTACTCCTGTCTTTGACAACGATTTTGAAGACTTTATGGAAAAAGGTATACTTTCCAAAGATGACAAGGAATTCCTCCCCTCTGCTTCATCCCTTGCCAAAGATCACGCAGCTTCGATCATCTTTACATCGGGGACAACCGGAGTTGCAAAAGGTGTAACGCTATCTCATTATGGAATAATTGCAAATATAAATGCCTCAATTATGTCGCTTCCCATAACAGAAAAAGATGTTTTCATGGGTGTTCTACCCCTTCATCACACCTATCCGACAACATGCGCATTTTTATCACCCTTGACTGTCGGTGCAAGTTTAACTATTTGCGAAAAAGTTGTAGGAAAGGTAATAATTGACGACACCAGAGACTCAGGCGGCACTATAGTCATAGCCGTTCCTATACTTTACGATAAGCTTATGGGAGGACTACGGCAGGGATTTAAAGCAAAAGGTGCTGTTGTACATACCATAGTAAGTGCACTCTGCGCTATTTCCCGATTTTTCCGGAATGTGTGT
>JAKJFV010000372.1 GCA_022704725.1 Spirochaetota bacterium | reverse complement strand
CCCTGCAGACTTGGAAATGATGCTGTACTAAAAGAAGGCTTTACAAAAAGACAATATACAGAAGATGAAATCCTTTCATTAACAGGAACGCTTCCTCCTATAATGTCGGTATTTTTACGTGAAGCTGTTGCGATAATGCCCGATGAAGCTGGAAGAACTGTACCTTTACGTGAAGCTCTTCCCAAAGCTATACGAAAACTCCAGCTGATATTAAACTTTATTGAGCCTCCGGAACCGAATTCTCCAAATAATACACCAACGCCAAGCGCGCCGCTTGCTGCTTAGGACTTGTTTTTAAATATCAGTTGGGTCTGGAATTTCTTTCCCAAAAGACACCGTCGTAATAGCCCTGTATAGACTTGTCTTCTTCTGCTTTTTGAAGACGTTTTAAGGCCCAGACACAATATTCTTCATTTTGTTCTATACCGATAAAGGATCTTTCTAATTTTTTTGCAGCAGCAAGAGTGGAGCCGGAACCCGAAAATGGATCAAAAATTAAACTGTCCGGTTTAGAACTTGCAAGGATTAACTTAGCAAGCAGTTTTTCGGGTTTTTGGGTAGGGTGATCAGTGTTTTCACTCATGGACCAAAAAGGAATAGAGATGTCGTCCCAAAAATTTGATGCGCATGTGAGCCGGAACTTTCCATCTGCATTTTCATCCCAATCTTTTGGTATACCGTTTTCTTTATACGGAGCTATAACACGCTTTCTTTGCTTTACGGCCTCTGAATTGAAATAATAGTCATCGCTGACTGTTGCAAACCAGATATCTTCTAAGGAATTTTTCCAGTTAGACTGAGCTCCGCGGCCCTTTTCTCTTTGCCAGGTAATACGGTTTTGGACTATGCTGTGATTTTTGAGTACATCATAAATTACGCATGAAGACTTCCAGTCACAGCACACGTATATAGATGCATCCTCTTTTAATAAGGGAAGGCAGGCGGTAATCCAGGCAGAGGTAAATTCTTTGTAGTTTTCATCTGAACGGGCATTAAATTTACTGCCGTGATAATTTTTAGTAAGATTATAGGGCGGGTCGACAATGAGCAGGTCTACACAGTTATGCGGAATTTTAGAAACAGCTGAAAAAAAATCTCCCAGGATTAGAGAATTGGTAATATCAGCAAGGGAAAAAGATGATAAATCGTTACTATTGAGAAGAGTGTTTAGATAGGTGTTATATTCTTCTGGTGAGACAGTTAATGTTCTATTGCGTCCGGCCCGTTGTTTATTCATAGGTAAGACTATATCATACAAGAAAAAAGAAGTGAAATCAATGTTCTTGTCTATAATCATTAAATACTGATATACTTATTTTATGAGCGATACCCTAATAATCGATAAAGCGCAAAGAATACGGGATGTTATACGGTACATACGCCGTTTTAAAAATGCATCAGTCATTATACATATTGATGACAGTCTTATTGATTCACCTCTGTTTACAAGTCATATTCGGGACATATGCTTGATTCATGAAGCCGGGCTCAGGGTGTTAATTGTACCCGGTGCAAAAAAACGTATTGATGAGGTGTTAAAATCATCCGGCTGTTCATGGAAAACAGAAAACGGTTTTCGCATAACCGAAAGTGACGCAATGCCGCTTATAAAAATGGCAGCCTTTGATGTTTCTAATAGGATTATGACGGCGCTTGCTGCAGAAAAAAGAACAGCAGTTATAGGAAACTGGGTACGCGCCCGGGCTAAGGGCGTTATAGACGGCATTGACTACGGAACCTGCGGTGAAATAGACAAAATACAGATGGAATCGTTAGACACCATTCTTCAAAACGGTTTTATTCCAATTTTTCCGTGCATCGGCTGGAGTTCAGTCGGAAAGCCTTATAATATTTCTTCTGTCTCTCTTGCTGCAGAGACAGCGGTTAGAATGAAGGCAGATAAGCTTTTTTTTCTTACACAGGATGAAAGTATTAGTAAAAATGAATATGTCATTCCTCAAGGATTACCTCTTTCTCCCGAAGGATGCATTCCAGCCCTTAATTTGGAAGAACTGGTATTATTTTTGCAAGAAAA
>JAKJFV010000371.1 GCA_022704725.1 Spirochaetota bacterium | reverse complement strand
TATGCTGTTTTTGCTCACGGCTGGGCTTTATCTGACACGCAGGGTTCCCGATCAACTTTAAGCGGTCCCGGCGGAAAAAAAGCTGTTATTTACGCTGATATTCCGGTAACTGATGATGTTATTGCAAAAGTTGGAACTGCTTTGAATACTGTTTGGGCTCTTCCAGGGCTTGAAGGCACATCATCAACTGTGATGGTGGAAGAAGCTTCTATTTTCCGCTTTGTTATTTATCCGGATAAACTTATCTACAATAAGAGCGATTTTAAGGAGTTTTTTCCTTCCGGAATGGCTTTTTATTATAATTCTGCCCTTTTTTACGACATCACTATGAAGGTAGGGGATCTGATGCCGAAGGTTGCAGGCTCTTATATTTCTCCTGATGATCTTTTATCAGAAATAAAATCGGCATCAATTATGCCCGATATGTATATGTATGATACCTACTTCTTAAAGCGTCTGGAACGGCTTGAAAAAGCTCTTATGGCTGTATCGAAAAAGAATCTTTTCGGCCAGACCTCAGAAGTCAGCGAGGATATTGTTCTTGCTGTAAGAAGTATGTATAATGAGAATCCAAAGATTACAAAAAAAGAAGTTGCTGATAAATTAAAACAAAAAAATATCAAAGCAACTGCCGCAGACATAAATGCAGTATTTATGGTTTATCTGGGGAGAATAGAGTAATAAGCAGGGAAGTTAATGGCTAGCGAAACACAGTTACATACATCATTGGCAGACGCGGACTTTGTTCCGGCTTCTGATCCTTTAAGAGTTGGTATTGATGTCGGTTCAACCACAGTTAAGGTTGTGGTTCTCAATGAGAATGATTCTTTCTTATACAGTAAATATGAGCGCCATAGAGCGGATATACGCAGTACGATAATTCAGGTCGTTGGAGAAGCTTTGGACGCCATAGAAAAAGCGTCCCCTGAAGGCGGAGAAACGAAGCTGAGTGTCAAAGCTACGGGTTCCGGCGGATTAGCGGTGTCGCATTGGCTTTCAATACCATTTATTCAGGAAGTTGTCGCTTCTACGACTGCGGTTCGAAAACTTATTCCAAAAACAGATGTAGCAATCGAGCTCGGCGGCGAAGATGCAAAAATCACATATTTTACGGGCACTGTTGAACAGCGCATGAATGGTACCTGCGCAGGCGGCACCGGTGCTTTTATTGACCAGATGGCAGCTCTTCTGGAAACCGATGCCGGCGGTCTTAATACGCTTGCACGCGGCGCTACGACTATTTATCCTATAGCTGCCCGATGCGGAGTTTTTGCAAAGACCGATGTTCAGCCGCTTATAAATGAGGGTGCAAGACGTGAAGATATTGCTGCAAGTATTTTTCAGGCAGTAGTTAGCCAGACCATCTCGGGGCTTGCATGCGGTAAGCCTATCCGCGGGCACGTTGCCTTTTTAGGCGGGCCTCTTCATTTTCTCGATCAATTACGTCACAGATTTATTGAAACCCTTGGTTTAAAGGGTGATGAAATTATTACTCCTGAAGATTCTCAGCTCTTCGTTGCTGCAGGAGCTTCTTTTTCTGCAGAAAGAAAGTATTCATGCCTTACACCGGATGAAAAAGATCCCTTTGTTACTGTAAAGGCGCTTAGAGAAGGCTTAGCTACGCTTGTTGATGCCGAAATGACAGAAATTCAGCGTCTGGAACCCTTATTCCGCAATGAAGAAGAACTTGATGAATTTTATAAGCGGCATGCATCTGAGATGGCGATGTCATCCGATTTGCAGTCTGCAAAAGGACCGGTGTTTTTAGGTCTTGATGCCGGTTCTACTACTACTAAGGCAATTATAATAGATAACAGCGGCCGGATTCTTTGGCGTTTTTATGATGTTAATGCCGGGAACCCTGTCGAATTAGCAGTGCGGGTTTTAAAAGATCTTTACAAACAGCTGCCCCCGAATGTCTTTATTGGAAGAACCGTATCTACAGGTTACGGTGAAGCCCTTTTTCAGGCCTCATTAAGGGCAGATGCAGGAGAGGTTGAAACAATAGCTCATTACCGTGCAGCAGATTTTTTCG
>JAKJFV010000370.1 GCA_022704725.1 Spirochaetota bacterium | reverse complement strand
TATCGAGCGGCATTTTCTGCAGAAGACTGAGCGATGAATAACCGGTGCCAAAATCATCCATAGAAAGTTTAAAGCCGCTTCTTTTAATCTTATTCATAATATCAATTACAAATTCCTGATTATCATAGACAGCTGTTTCTGTGAGCTCAAAATCTATGAGAGCCGGCTCCACTCCGTACTTTTCTACAATTTTTAGTGCTTTATCTAAAAAATGAGGAACCCCTATAGTGTAGCGGGAAAGATTAACCGATAGAGGAAATAAGGGCAGTCCTTCTTTCTTCCATTCAGCAAACTTTCTACATACTGTTTCCAGAACAAAAAAATCTATTAGATCTACAACACCGGATTTTTCAAAGTACGGAATAAAAACGGAAGGCATAATAATTTCGTTATGCTGATAATTCCACCTGACTAGGGCTTCGCCTCCCGAAAGTTTTTCATTTGAAAGATTGTACTTGGGCTGAATGTATACTTCCAGCTCCTTATTTTTGACTGCAAGGGGAAGTTCAGCCTTTAACTTTCTTGCCCTTAAGCACTCTGCTTTCATTGCATCAGTATACATAACAACGTCGGTGCAGTTTTGCTTAGTGCCCATAGCCTGTGCCAGTTTCGCAAAATCGCCGACCAGAACCTTAGCAGGGATTGCAGTATCTGAACATACAGCACCGCAGCGGTAGTATATTTTATAGGAAGGATCCTGGGGCATATGGTCCAGACGGGCAAACACAGCATTCAGCTTTTCATATAAATCCTTTTCACCAAGGGGATCGGTAACTATTGCAAAATTATCATTATGACAGCGGACTGCATATTTAATCCAGGGTTCTTTTAAAAGTTCATGGCCTACATACTCAAGCAAAATATCGCCTTCTCTATGACCGAAAAGCTCATTGACCATTTTAAAATCTTTAATATCAAAATGCGCAAAATCATAGGGCTTGCTTGCCTTACTTTCTATGTTCAGAAAATGATCCCAAAGCCACCACCAGTTTGGTTCGCCGGAATAACGTTCATAGTAGGCCTTGCTTCTGTACAAGAGCACTAAAATAACAGAGACCAAAAGAAGTGTTGATAATGTAATTATGATACCTATCATTAATTTTGATGATATCATGAATATCTCCATTCTGCAAACAAAATAAAGGTGACCAGGTAACACTTACCATATTTTGAGTGTTATACTTTAGATAAGAAGGCATCAGTATGTGATGCTGTTTTTTATTTTTTCTTAAAGGAAGTTTGGTATGAAAACAAAAAAAATTCTATTGTTAGGTCTCATTCTGCTGTTGTGTTTATCATCATGTACAACATTTAAGGCACAGGGCTTATCTACCTATGTCCCTACTAGTTATGAAGACCTTGGAACATTTAACGAGTCAATTACTGTTCATAAATTTCTGGGAAGTCCTGCAGGTTCTACTCTTTTTAACATAACACAGGACGCTACAAACGATGCTGTTGAAATGCTTATTTGGAAAGAAGTAAAAAAACGCGGCGGACGTGGTGCTATAGATATAGAAATTGTATATGAAGGTACCTTCCTTAACTATCTGTGTAATTCCCTTACAAGCGGAATCTGGGCTCCTGCAAAACTGACCGTTTCCGGCACCGTTATAAGGTAGCAGACACTGCAGAAAAAAATGCACCTCCAAAAATTGATTTTTTTGTCCAATTTTCGGGGTGCACTTCTGAACACTGTCTTTTTGTTAGCTCATATTATGTTTCTAAGGTAAATCCGCCAAGCGCAGCTCTCCCGCCTCCTGAGTATTCCAGGTAGATTGCGTTGACTCCGTCTGGAATCTTCACTTCTGAGGTAAATGGCTTCCAAACATTGGTAAACTCAACCTTAATTTTTCCCAGCACTGGGCCGTCCCACGCAGTTTTTACAAGAAATTCACCGTTACAGTAGCCTCTCGTATGCACAGTAATGTTTTTAACACCTTTACAGTCAAAGTACTTGAATCCTGCTTGAGAACCGTCCATCATATTTGCAATATAGCCGGTACCCTCTTTGTTTTCCCACCAATCCTGTGTAA
>JAKJFV010000036.1:355-9712 GCA_022704725.1 Spirochaetota bacterium | reverse complement strand
TAGCCTGGGAAGAAGAGGCGCTGCGCGTAGTTTGAACAGAAGAAACAGCAGCGGTATCCTTTTTAGCAGAAGCTGCTGTTCCCGAAAGAGCCTGTACCGGTTCCGCAGAATTTATTTTCGGCACCGCCGCTGCTTGAGACTGCTCCTCTATTGCAGAGGATTCAAAAATACTCTCATCCCAGACAGCTTCTTTTTTTACCGGTTTAGAATTTTGAGCCATTAATTCTTCCATGCTTTGAACAAGCTGCGGTTCAGCTCTTTTTTCAACCGGTGCAGCAGGAGCAGGTGCAGTTTTAACCGCTGGTTTTACTTCAGCTTTAACAGCCGGTATAATCTCCTGAGATTTAATCTCAGAAGATTTGGCAGCATCCGGCTTGACTGCAGGAGCAGGGTCCGTTTTCTTTTCTGTACTTACTTCCTTTATTTCTTGAGGACGGGGAACTTCGATTACTTTTTCTACAGGAGTCTCTATGACCTGTTTCTCCGCCTCCTGAACAGACTCATCTTCGAACACTAATTGAATTACTTCATAACGGGTTTCTATTTCAGGCTGTATTGTTAAAGACAAAACTAGAAGAATTATCCAAATAACAGCAGTTGAAGAGGCGCTTATTATGTCTTTTTTAGAAAGAAACCCTTTGCCTGTCATTTTTTAATACCGGTTGTCCGTAAATTTACGGCTGCAAAACCGTTTGAACGTAAAAGATCAAATATTCCAACTATTGTTCCGTTTGTAACAAGATCATCTGCCTCAAGGCGGACAGGGAAGGTTTTTCGTTCTTCCGGTGAAAGTTCATAGGACGACAGATACGTGCCCAGTTCAGTTATGTTCACCTTTTCTGTATTAAACCATAGGGTTCCGTCCTTTTCTGCGGTTATTGTTATGCTTCCGCCCGATGTAGATTCTGCTGTAGTAGAAGAAGGAAGCCGTAACGAGATAGCAGGAAGAAGTGCAAAGGTTGTAGAAACAAGAAAAAAGAGAATAAGCTGAAAAACAATATCAATCATTGGTATGAGATCGAGCTGTGCGTGTTCGGCTTTTATCTTTCTAAATTTCACAAATTTTCTCCTTTAACCTTTAACGCAACAACCAGTTCCGATGCGGTATATTCCATCTCGATCATTCTGCGGTTAATTCGTGATACAAAATAATTATGAAATATCAAAGCAGGAATTGAAACGGCAAGCCCCGCAGCAGTAGTAACCAGTGCTTCTGCAATTGCTCCTGCAAGAATTTCAGGGTTTCCCATTGAACCGCCTGATCCTAAAACACCAAAAGCCTGAATGTTCCCCGTTACGGTCCCCATAAGCCCCAGAAGAGTAGCAATATTAGCTATAGTTCCCAGCGGAGTTATAAAGCGCTCTAACAAAGGAATTTGATGCGTAGCTTCATTTGTAACTGCTTCACGAATTTCGCTTACAGGGAAATTTCTGCATTCGACCGCTTTTTTCAAAATATTTGTAAGCGGAGTATTTATGGCTCTGCGGTACTCTATGGCACCGTCATAATTCCGTTTTTTTACTAAACTGATAATTTCTGCTGAAACAGCAGTTCGATTTTTACCAATTGCGTAAAAATAAATCATCCTTTCAATAATAATAAAGGTTTCCAATACTGCACAAACAAGAATTGGAATAATAAGTACACCGCCGCTTTTTAATACTTCAAACATAATAACTCCGCTTAAAAATAAAATTTTGCTGTAATTAATGCGCTGCCGCTTCTTGAAGTATAGGGGTAGGCAATAATTCTGTCAGTACCGGTCACCAATTTTACGACATCTTCAATTTCAAGAGCAAGTGAAAATGAAGGCGTAACTGAATAATATGCACCAAGTGAAATATCTGGAACAAGGTCCCTCATCGGCTCAAATTCAATTTCCGCCCGAGAGCGGAGCTTTGATTCCTTTGAAGTAATAAAGGTGCTTACATATATGAGCTGTCTTTGATCAACAACAGAGGCATCAAGCCATGAAGATCGCCATCCTAAGGCAAGGCTGAAAAGATCTATGCTATATTTTACTGCAATATCGGAAATTAATTCATTTCTTGCAGCTGCAGACAGGTCAAATAATGAGTTTTGTTCATTTTGAACCGTATAATCGGGCAAAAGAACACCGTTTTCAAATGCAGTAGATTTAAATCCAAGATTAATATCTGAACTAAAGAAATCTGCAATCGGAAGATAAAATTTTACATCAGCGAACCAGTCACTCTGTTCAGAGGGAATTGTATTGTATAAGGTAAAAAGATGCTCATCCTGCATTTCGAAGAGAGAAACCTGTTTTGATTCCATACCTCCTGCAAAGGTAACAGAAAGATCCTTTTCAGATAAAGCTGTTTTACCCCGCAAGGTAAGATACAAGTCAAAGGGAACAAGCTGCATAGTATTCAGAAAAACCCCGCCAACCCTTAATCCTGCATCAAAAATACTTACCGTTGTACTCAAAGCGGCATAAACGGCCCCTCTATGTCCGTACTCCGATGATCGTATAGAACCGGTAAAATTGTATTGAGCATCAAGAGAAAAAGATATTGAAGAACCTTTAAAAGAAAAACCGGCAGAAGGCACAAGAAGGAAGGTAGAAAAATCGGGATTGTCAGAAGAAGATAGTTCCTCTGGAGCAAATTTTACCGAACCGTATTGGTTAGTTACAAAGCCGTCAAGACTTGAATAAAAAGAAAAAATATTAGAAAAATTCAATCCTCCGGTCACGCTGCCCTGCATTGTCTGAGAAGAAAGAGAGGAAAACAAAGGACTTTGATTCTGCAGGCCAATGGTATTAGAGCGGTACAAACCCCGTGTTTTTAAACTAAAAGCATCTGATACATTAAAAACCGCCTCACCGTCCAGACGGGTAAGGCTGTCATAAAACCCGTCCGAAGGAGAATTCATACCGTATCCGTTATGCGCAGAATGAAGAAAATGAAAGGTAAAGGGATTTTTCAATGAGGTTTTGAATATTGAAAAATCTCCAATAAACAGACCGGGAAAACCTCCCCCGAAAAAGCCTGATAAATACATATCATTATCGTTCATCCCTCCGCTGCCGAGATCAAGAGTATTTGACTCGGGAGAAAACCTTGAATCATTCAATTGAGGCAGCACATTCTCCTCCGGCGGAAGCACCTGCGAAAAATCGGGCAAGGCCTCTTCATCGGCCTCCTCTGTCTCACCGGTAATTGTGCTTGTTACCGAAGGCAATTCAATATTCTGTGAAAAGATAGATGGTATAAAGAAGAACAGTATTACAGCTGTTCCTAAAAAAACCCTGCGTGATGATGTTGTTGTCATTGAGTTATCCCCCTAAGAAGTACAGCCGCACGGCTGACCCATTTTGATTGCGGAAATTTTTGTACCAGAAGCTCATATACAGAACGTGCATCCGCATACAATGCATTACAGTCGAAAGCTTCAATTGCGCAGTACAAAGACTGTGCTGCTTTTTCAGCATCAAAAACAGATTGAAGTTCTGCTGATTTTAGAAACTGATCAGAAGCATTGGCATAATCATGTATTTCCCGGTAATATGATCCTAATAAAAAGTGTGCATAGGCAGCCCGTTCCTGCTCCTTACGTGATGTTTTATCGTAAAAGGAGAGCATTTTCTTAAGCATGGCAGCTCCGTCTGCTCTAAGAAGCGGGGAGGCAATATATAATTCACCAAGCGTAAAACCGGACATTCTGCCCTCAGGTGTTTTTTCCTGGTCGTTGCCCGTGTAGGATGCAAGTGCAACCGCAATTTTTTCATCTTCGCCCGATATCAGTATTGCAAGTTCATCCATCTGTCTTTGAATCGTACTATTCTGCACCTGATCGGGATATTTTTTTATGAGCAGCCCGGCTGTTTCCAGTGCAGAATAATACTCTTTTTTATTTCTGTACAACTGAACAAGATTGAGCATGGCGCTGTACTCGTATGAATTTCCCGGATAGTTTTTTAACAATTCCTGATACGTTAAAATTGCCTGTCCCTCATTTTTATCCTGAATACAGCTTTCGGCCCCGTAATTTAGTGCGGCAGTTATAAATAAGCCCTGCGGATACGAACGCTTATATTGCGTAAACCGTTCGACAGCCTCCGGCCAAAGTGAATTTTTAAACTGCAGGTCGCCTGCGGCGTACAAGGCCTGCTCTGCAAGAGGGTGGACAGGAAACTTCTGCAGCAGTGCATCATATGATGAGACTGCTTTTGTAATATCTTTTTTCTTTGCATATAAATCTGCGCTGTAAATAAGAGCATAAACGGTAAATGAATCTTGAGCGTCAGTATATGGAGAAAGAAGGGTAAGAGCTTCATCAATTTTTTTACCCTCGCCCAGAATATCTGCAAGTAAAAGCACAGCCTGCTGGTTTTCAGCTTCGGTTCCGGCTCTGCTATAACTCAACCGCGCCTTATGTTCCGCCTTTTGAAGCCAGCCGGCAAGCGGCGAAGACTGATGCACATAAAGTGCAGATAAGGCTCCGTAGTAATGGGATTTCCAAAGATACGGTATTCCCTGAGGAAGTTTTTCATATGCCATGAAGGAATCATACGCTGCCTCATATTTACCCTGCATATATTGACTATAGGCCAGATTGTATTGTGCATAGGCTGATAATGTTTCATCAGGTTTTGTACGCAGGTAGGCAAGAAACAAAGATTCTGCTTCCATCCATTGCTTCTGGACAAAAGCGGCTGTCCCTGTCAAATACGGGGCAAGAGGAGATTCAAATGACTTTATAACGCCTGCGGCCTGCTCACTTTTTTTTGAGATAAGAAGAGACACCGCATAATTTTCCTTATGCATAACAAGAGGACTATTCACAGTAATTTTTTCAAATAAGGAAAGAGCTTCGGCCTGTTTTTGAGATCCAAGAAGAGCTCTAGCATACGCAACTGCATAGGCAGTATCGGAATCGGATCCGGAAGATGGAAAAGAATCTGAGTAGTAATTTTCAAGAATATCTGCAGCATCCCCGGGCTTGCCAATTTCTATTAAAGAAAGACCGTACCAAAAAGCTGTCATACGGCCGGGCGATACAGTATAGGCATCGGCTGCATAAAGAACGGCTTTTTCCCATTCTTTTCTTTGCGCATGAGCATAGGTTGAAAAAACAAGAGCCTGATAATAAAAATCAGTGTTTTTATCGACACTTTGCAAAAGAGACGTAATGTCTTGAGAAATATCCGGCTTGTTTTCCTTTACAGCAACGGCGGCCTTATAAAACTCTGCATGAGTCGATGCATAATTCGGCGTGTCCGCCTTGGTAAAACTTTCAAGTGCCTTTCCATATTCTCCGCCTTCAAATTGTGCTATACCAAGGCGTATCCAGAATTCTGATGTCAGCTCAGGATAATCATCAAGCCTCGAAGAAGCTGAAACAAGAAGTGCTTCCACATCGGCATTTCCCAGTTTTTCTGCTGTTGTATAGGCTTTTTGAAGAGCAATAACTAAATCCTCTCCGCCTGCCCCGTTCATAACCCTTTCATAGAGTGTAAAAGCCTGTCTATAGTCCCCAATTCCGGTATATGCATCACCTGCTTTAATAGTCATTCTGTTGCTTGTATTAAAAGAAAACTTAAAAAGGGGAATTTGATTATAAAACGCAATAGTTTTTTCATACGCCCCTTTTTCTTGATAGGCACGTATGAGTATTTCTGCAGTTTCCTCTTTTATTGGAACATCACTCATTGAATACACTAAGTATTCATACACAGGAATAAGTTCCTCGAATTTTTCAAGCTGATACAGGGCTTTTCCGGTATACTCAAGTATTGAAGCTGTCAATAGATTATCGGCAGGATTTTCAGACCGGTGTTCAAAGGCCTTATAAAAATACTTAACAGCCTGTGTAAATTCACTGCTGTCGTACTCTATGCGGCCGAGAAAATAGAAATCTCGCTGATTTTGTTTTTTCTGCAGAAAGACAGTCTTTGCCTGTTCATTTTTACCTGAATAGTAAAGAGCCCGGCCCTTGGCGCTTAAGGCTTCATCAATATACATTGAGTTTGGAAATGATGAAACTAAGGCATCGGCAAAAACAATTACAGACGGATAGTATCCGACGTTTTCTGCAGAGCGGATATCGGTCACTAAGCGGAAATCATCCGTAAGCGCAGATTTCTGGGTAAAACCGGGAATAATGCAGAAAATAAGGGTATACATACCCAAAAATATTTTTTTAAACCCGGATTTTTTATCAATTAGTATAGTAGTTTTCATGTTAATCTTCACCTTACTGATTCATCAGCCGAAATATTATCGGTTTTGATAGTCCAAAATACAGAATTTTCAATTCTGATTTAGTATGGATTTGTATACTAAACAATCGGGGTACAATGACAGTTACTTTTTATTCAAAGGAAAAAATCTTTGAGAAGTTTTTAAACGAACAAGATTTACAAATGAACCCTGCCATTTTTCTGTAAACTCATCAATAGTCATCTCCCTCGATCCTTCATATACAATACAATGAAAAAGTCCTTCATCGTCAAAGAAGGGGAAAAATACAGCAGCTTCATTATAATACACAATCTCAGGACTGTTTCCGTCAGACTGCCGTATAGCACCCAAATACATCCGTTCAGGCTCTGTTGCAGCCAAAACATACATCAGCGGCTTTAAAGTAGGCGTGCTGTAGCCGGTTCCTGCTATATGAGGAATAGACCGCTCAACCCCTCTTTCTGTTTGAACAGCCGCAAAGGGGCTAAGTGTCACCTCTGCACCTGTATTTTCGAACATTAAATCTTTTCCGGAAATAATTGAAAGCCATGCTGCTGCAAGATTTCTGGTCCAGTCCAGAGAAAAATAAATATTGTATTTTCCCATTAAAGATTGAGCCATAGTTCCGGTTTTTGTTAGTACTGTTTCTCTCTTTAAGGGGTCTAGGTTTAGATAAGAGCCTGTTTGTGCGTAAACAAGACCGTCAACCACCCATTTTGCAAAACCGGCTGTGTCAAGGTACAGAAGCCCGTCATTTTCTACGGAACGAAGCTCTCCGCTGGAAATAAATACAGAACGTCCTGCATGATCGTAAGCACCGTCGGATGCATAGGTAAATAAATCCTTATGATCCCGAATAACACCTATCATTTGAAGATTTGCACGATACATTCCCTTTTCGATCGAAAAATAATTCCAGGGAAGGAAATAAGAAGTAAGCTTATAGAGCCGGGCAAAGGAGAGTGTATAGTAGTTTTCAATTGGGAGTCCTATACTTACTCCGTATACCGGATAAGTATTAAACATACGTATATCGGCCAAAGATTTTTTGTCATCAGGACGAATCTGAATATACACTTTAGAATCTGCCTGAAAATAAAAGCAGATACGCAGAGGTTTCCCGTCTTCCTTATTTCTATACAGAACCCAGCTGCCGGGGCTGTCAAAGGGGTAAATATCTGCAGTTTTTGTCTCAATTCCGGTATTTGTATGAACTTCAACAGCAAGATCGGAGGAAGGAGCTACAACAACGGCAAACTCTGTCTCTAAATCTTCCATGCGAATTTGAAACTTCTCACCCAGAAGGTTTTCTGCTATAAACGGTTTTTCTGCAGCCAGCTCATCAAATCCGCGGGTAAACCATGAATTAACAAGGGTTTTGCGGATTTCTGATGAGTCAGGCACACTTAAAGGGCTGTATTCTGCAAAACTCTGATACACTGCAATGAGGGAAAACAGAATTACTGCAAAACATCGTCCTTTATTCATGGCGCTCGTCCGGATGCCGTCCTTCTTTTGCATTTGCTAAGAGAAGTTTAAGGCGGTTGAGCTGATTTACTTCGCTTGATCCCGGATCGTAGTCAATTGCAGAAATGTTCGACTCGGGGAAGCGCCTTCTTAATTCCTTAATCATGCCTTTTCCTGTTACGTGGTTGGGAAGACAGGCAAAGGGCTGAACACAGGCAATATTAGGTACTCCGTCATGAATGAGTTCTACCATTTCTGCGGTTAAGAACCATCCCTCGCCGGTTATATTGCCGAGCTGTACAATATCGTCAACACCCTTCATTAAATCATAAATAGACGAAGGAGGATTAAAGCGGCGGCTTTTTGAAAGCTCCTTTCTAATCCGGTTTCGGTACAATTCCATTGCCCACACCAACAAACGGGCATTGCGTTCAGTCTTTTTAGGGAATGACAGCTTCTGGTGGCGGTAAATTCCTGTTGCAAAGGTATAAAAGAGGAAGTCTGCAAGATCGGGTACCACACATTCAGCCCCTTCTCTCTCAATAGTTCCAAAAATATCATTATTTGCTGTCGGGTGAAACTTTACAAGAATTTCACCGACAACACCGACTCTCGGTTTTTTGACAGGAAGAAGAGGCAGGGCATCAAAATCCTGTACGATGTCTTTTATCAGTCTGTTGTATTTTCCAACTGATAATGACTTGAGCTGAACCATAGCCCGCCCGTTCCATTTTTCATAGAGCATATTTGCAGAACCCGGAGTTGCCTCGTAAGGACGGGTACGATACAGAACACGCATTAAAAGGTCGCCGGTCATCAATGCCATAAGAGCACGATGAATTAAAGCCGGAGTAATTTTAAAACCGGGATTCGATTCCAGCCCGACAGCGTTTAATGAAAGGACCGGTATATGTGACCAGCCTGCATCAGAGAGCGCCCGCCGGATAAAACCTATATAGTTTGTGGCGCGGCATCCGCCGCCTGTCTGTGTAATGAGCAAACTCACATGATTAAGGTCATATTTGCCGGATTTTAATGCCGCAATCATTTGTCCTGCGACAAGAATTGAAGGATAGCATGCATCATTGTTAACGTACTGGAGACCTATTTCAACAGCAAGGGTATCTACCTCTGGAAGGATCTCAAAATTATACCCCGAATATTCGAATGCTTTCTGCAATAGTCTAAAGTGAATGGGAGACATCTGAGGAGCAATAATTGTATGAGTTGCCTTCATTTCTTTGGTAAATATCTGTTTCTGGAATGCGGCAGACTTTATTACCGGCTTTTTCTTATTTCTTGAACGTTCATTGACAGCAGCTATAAGACTGCGTATACGAATACGTACAGCACCGAGGTTTGAACCTTCATCAATCTTAATCAGGGTATACATTCTTCCTTTTGCAGAAAGAATTTCTTCAACCTGGTCTGATGTTACGGCATCGAGACCGCAGCCGAAGCTGGTAAGCTGGACAAGTTCAAGATTCGGCATTTGAGATACAAAAGCTGCAGCCCGGTATAATCTATTATGATACGTCCACTGGTCAACAATACGCAGAGGGCGTTCAATACTTCCCAAATGAGCAACAGAGTCTTCGGTAAAGACCGCTAATCCCAAACCGGAAATTAGTTCAGGAATTCCGTGATTGATCTCCGGGTCCAGATGATACGGACGGCCGGCAA